>CAZZPI010000154.1:4579-6397 GCA_964655865.1 uncultured Nitrospiraceae bacterium | reverse complement strand
AATGCGCAATCTTTGTAGTAACAACCTCGGGAGAACTGCACCGGCAGCACTGGCTTGGGCGACAAGTAGCGGCTGAGCGGAAATCCGTCATAGTTCGGAGCAGGCAATTGGTTGATGTTCTCGGAGTAGAATGGCTGATTGACGCGGATCTTCCCATCCTGCCGGTAGATCAGGTTGGGGACCTTGCTGAAATCCCGATGCCCTTCCATCTGATTGACCAGCTCCAGCAGGGCCGTCTCTCCCTCAAACACGACAAAATCGTCCGTCAAGTCGAACAACCCGGGGCAGCGCCGGAGGTTATCGACCAGGCGCGTGAAAATACTACCCCCGATCGTCAGGTGCAGGCCGGGATTGGCCTCCTTGATCAGTCGACAGAGCGTGAGCCCGGGAACGATCTGGGACGTCGCCGTAATCGAGACGCCCACCAGATCAGGCTCATCCGCGAGAATCGAGGCCAGGAATCGTTCGCGGAAGAGGCTGATGTAAGGGTTTTGCTCTTCGTCGCGGATCACTTTCAGCAGGTCCTTCGAGGAGTAAATCGAATAGGAGCTGAACTGGTTATCGACCACCGTCAAGCGGGTCGGAAAGTAGAGGGTCGAGACCAGTTCGAGCCATTTGTCGATTAGGAACAAACTGTCTCGATACTGCTCAAGATCGTAGAACGCTTCGCCCCTGAGCGTGCCCTTGGCTATCTCCACGCGCTCGACCAGATAGGGGAATCGCTCCAGAGACTCCGTGAGGTGTGCATAGTGCTCCTCGCTCGAAGGGCCTGTTTCCCCGGATCGGCTGCGTTCGAGCGCGCGCAGTTTCTCGACCAGGCGTGGATAAAGATCTTGGCCGAACGATCTGGACAGCACGGTGTCGAGCAGCTCGATACCCAAATCCCGTTGGCGGACGTTTTGCACTCCAGCCTGAGAAAGAAAAGCCGTCAACGAAGGTAAGCTCAGATAGGGTTGGGATGGATGCCAGGTAGGAGGAAACAACAAGGAAATTTTCACGGGACCCTCGATAAGACAGGCGAGCTCAGGCCTGATTGAAGAGGAAAATCCCTTCTTCAATCCTTGGTTTATACACTCCGCTCTTCTCCAAAAGCAATCACTTGATCCTCCGAGAGGCAGCAGGCAAGCCGCCGAAAAACAAAATAAAAAGCCCCGAGCCTTTGGCCTCTCGAGAGAGGAAGCCCGGGGCTTCTTCGTTCTATAACCAGCCTCGGAACAATCGAGGCTGTTACGAGCTCACGGAAGCTTCAGCGTGAACCAAGTCGAGATTCCCTTCATACCATTGCGCTCGACGTTGGTCCCGTCCCATACGGCAAAGGCGATGGGGACTGACGCTCCGGCCTTGAACTGCACGTCGTTCGGATCGCTGGTTTCCAATGTGCGCTTTACAACCACGCGCCAGGTCGGACCGCTATACCCGCCACCCTTCACAGAGCCAGCCGGCTCCCATACGCCGTTCCCGATCACATCCTGGTGAGCCTGTGTCGTCAGTGTGCTGAATCCGTTCGCGTTCAGGTCCTCGACAGAGCTCACCCTCAACGTCGGATCCGACATGATGTTGCCGGACCAAATGCCTGGATTAAAGGGACCAAGGCTCCGACCGATCCGGTCCGGATAGGTGACGCCGCCTGCCGGCTCTTCAAAGTAATAATCCCAGAAGATGCCGGGATATTGATCGTCCACGTCCCAGATCCCCGCGCTGTCTTTCCCCAAATCCTTCTGCCACTCCGCGTTCCACCGCCAGATATTGACGGTGCCGCCGGACTGCCCCATACACTGGAAGGGAGGCGCTCCCGATGTGTTCACCGGGAACTGCACC
>CAZZPI010000154.1:0-4569 GCA_964655865.1 uncultured Nitrospiraceae bacterium | reverse complement strand
GCGGACCAATGGTCGTGTCGTTCTTTGTTTGATCGCTCCACTCCAGGCGGAATCCCAGCTCTTTACCGTTGGTCAAAGCCTTGACGAACACCGACTTCACCGAAATGTTCGGATGCATCGGGGTGGTGATCGTCTGCCCGCTGAGCGCCACGATCACACCAGGCACCGCCTCCCAAATTGGATTTGCCCCATCCATGGGAACTGGTCCCTTGATCGCCTTGACCGGGATCGTCACCGGCTGACTGACCGCCAGAGGCACCTGCCCAAGAGTCAGCATGAAGCCGACGATTAAAGCGGAGAGAAGAATGCCAAACACCAAACCTTTGTTGCGTGTTTGCACCAGCCTCATACGATTATGCCCTCCTCTCATGACATGAAGATGAAAATCAAAGATCCGTTCAATGGGAAATATAGGACTGCGGCCCCCTGTGTGCTCTCAAACTCTTTCAACGTCCGATCCGTCAGGCCGTGCCAACCGGCCCGCTCTCCTCCTTGTCCTTGTCCTTCTGATCTTTCGTATCCATGAATGACTGCGCCCCCACTTCGCTCAAAAGCATGCTTAACTCGTTGCCCTTATCCTGAGCGCCGCATTCGTACGTCTGCCCTTCCGGTGCATTGAACGTCGCAGGACGATAATCGGCTTCGGAGTACGGCTGCGGATTCACGGAGAGGAACGCCGCCTCGAAGTCCATCCAATCCGCCATCACATCCGCCATGAGCTTGAAGAGTCCGACATCGGCTTTCTTCCCCAGCATGCGACAGAAGAGCGGCACCCAACGGCCGATGTGGTTTTTGACGAACTTCTTCTGAGCATCCACCACGATGTCGGTTTTTTCTGCGCTGGCATGACAGCGGGAATAGGATTCTTTGTAGGCGAGGAAATGCATGAACTCGAGCTCGACACTCAAGTGATCGAGGCGCTCATGGATATCCTTGGAAAGCTCCACTCCGAACGCTCTGTAGAAACCGGCGATGTCGCCCATCACGTGAGACTGCGCGAACACGTGGTCGTTGCCGAACAACGTCTCATAGGGAGGACAGTCCAATGTAATGACATTGCTGAAGACCCGCCGATGCTCGGCCTGCAAGTCACTCAACTGCCAATTCACGCATTCGGACGAAACCAGCGCTTCGATTTGGTCGAACGTCTTGAGCATCCCATCGAGCTTCTGCTTGGCGCGCTCCCCCCCGATCCCGTCCAAGGCGGCGCGCAATCCTTCGAGCGCCGCACGACCGTCTTCGACAAATTCCCCGGATTGCAGGTAATCCAAGAACTCGTCATCTTCCGGGTATAGGAGGCTCCAAGAGATCAAGAGATAAATCTTGCTTCGACTGAGGGCGCGTTCGACAGCGGGGGAATCTTTGATCGCGACAGGCTGCGTAATGACGGTGGGTTGACTCACTGCCACACTCTGCATCGTCTGCTTAGTTGCCATATGTCAGCTCCTCAAGTTTAATGTCTAGATTTGCTGAAGGCAGACGATCAATTCGCCTGCTCCAGACATCAAACCCGCGGCACAGGCTCGCGTATGATAGGTAATGGGATAGGTGATGTCAAGCGCGTTCTTAGCCCCGTCAGCGGCACGTGTCCATGGTAGATTCATGCTGAGTTCTCAGGCACTTATGAAACCCGAGCAAGGTGAAAAACGATGGGGACTTTCGGGATTTTCTCATTCATGCCGATCCGCTAGATCAACCCGCCGTCAGCCAGTGTGTCGGGGTCACTTTGATGGCAATGTGATCGTTCACCGTCTTGCAGATCTGCTCACATTGTCCGCAGCCCACGCATTTTTCCGAAGCCACAAGGAGGCGGAGCGAGTCGAAATCCATTCCCAACGCCTGGGTCGGGCACTTCGAAGCGCAGGCGTGGCACCCCTGCCCGGCCGTACAGAGCCGATGTGAGACGACCGCCAGCCCCATGCGGACGTGCTGCACCCCTGCCACGGGTGACAGCGCTTCTGTCCCGCATGCCGCGATACAAGGGAAATCATTGCAGAGATAACAGGGCACCTGATCGGGGAAAATGACCGGCGTCCCGTTCCGTTGGTCGAACGTGATCGCCCCGTAGGGACAGGCCTTGGCGCAGTCTGCGCAGCGTGTACATCGCTTGAGAAAAAGCGCTTCTTCGACTGCGCCCGGAGGACGAAGTCCGTCCGTTCTCGGGGGAATGGCGGCTTGCTCAGGAGGACGGTCTTTCTCCGCGGCGAACTCGTGTGCCGCTTTGGCGACGGAAAGCAGTGAATCCTTAAAGAAGTCGCGCCGTCCGTATGTCGGATCTGCAGCCACTGGTGTGTCGACCGTTACACCACGCCGTCAGCCCGCAACTTATACACTTCCACGCAACGATCGCAGGCGCCGAATTCCACATCCCAGCCGGGATGGTTCTCCCGAATGAAATCCAGCACGTACTTCTCGACGGTCTGCTCGAGGTTCTCGACCCACGTGTAGGTGGGAAACCGGCACAGGGGGCAGGGGAAGCCCGGCATCAGCATCACTTTGTTGGTCGTCTCCGGGACTTCTCCTCCTTCCACGTCCACCGCGCGGTCCATTACTCGCAACGTATCGGTCGCCATTTCGACCAATTCCGAATGGGTGAAGAACCCCGTTTGCCAGAGCCCCTCGAAAACCGACTTCAGCTGGACCGGCGGGATTTTGCGGTACCACGAACGGAACTCCTTGAAACGGTCTTCCTTCCCCAGCATCGGCTCCTTGCCGGCTTCGATGAGACGGCTATCGATGCTCAGGCACCAGAGCACGCGGTATCGGTAGAGAATTAAAGTCTCTTCCCCGGGATTCAGGCCGACTTTCGTATCCGGATCATAGCCGAAGGCGGGCTCTAGCATGTCGGCGATGTGCATGAGCTCATGGCGGCAATAGCGGGTGAGCGCCGGATCGTAGAAACGCCGGGGGATCAGCTTGATCCCGACTCCCTTCAGGCCCTTTTCCTCGAACTGCTTAGCCAGCTCCTGCTCCACCGAGCCCCACTTTCTCAGGATGTCGACGCCTTCTTGATCTTCCTTCAACACGCCCTTGACGAGCACGATGCCGACCCTCTCCTTTAATGTGGGAAACTCGTTGAAGGCGTCGCGGATAATGTCCGAAAACCCCCAGGTTCCGAATAGGTATTGATACAGCTTCTTGAACTCGCTTTCCCGGTCGTCCAGCGTGTACTTCTCATAGATCGGGTCGGCCAGCTCGTGAAATTCCTTATAGTAGGTGGGATCCCCTTCCCGTTCCGTTTTTTCGATAAAGGAGTCGATCACTTCTTGCAGCAACGCAGGCTGAAATCGGATTTCCATAACAAGGCCTCGATGGATGATTCGGGTTCGGCGGAGAGTGTTGGTGTTTCCTGGTTCGAGTATCGGCCCGCCACAGCAGCCGGCTTGATGCTTTGACCGTGCCTCTGACCTCGCTCGGCGTCAACCCTTTGCAAGTCCAGCCCTTGCGGAAGGATAGTCGGCTTGACTTGACGGACGGGCATCTCTTACGATCACGGCCAAGCGACCGATTATACTGGCCGCGCGAAGCGATTTGCAAAGGGGAGCCACGCGGCCTGGTTCCCGCTACACAGGGTATAGAACCATGGCTGACACCGTCACGACGCAACCTCAACCTACGGCTTACCAACCCCTCGGTCCTCAGCAAGCGGCCGCGCCACCGGTCGTCGATTTTCTGGAATATTGGAAGACTGATTGTCGGGAGATGCGGACCTTCCGCGGGCATTCCCACGGAGTCTGGGCCGTCGCGCTCGCTCCCGACAACCAGACGGTCGTCAGCGGAGGGGTCGATCGATTGATCCGAGTGTGGGACATCGAAACGGGCCGCATGCTGCGCACGTTGAGAGGGCACACCCACGATATTCGCGCGCTAATTTTCACGCCGGACGGCCAGACCCTCGCCTCCGGGAGCGAAGACCGGACCATTCGCTTATGGAATCCCAAGACCGGCGAGCCGACGAAGCTCCTCTTCACCCGGTACGATCACAACGTGTGCAGCCTGTCGCTCTCCCCCGACGGCCTGATGCTCGCGCGAGGCAGCCACAACAAGGACATCAAGATTTGGGAAGTGACCACCGGCACCGAGCTGATGACGTTGCTGGGGAAAGACCAATACGACCACCATTGGTCGGTGTGCGTGGCGTTTTCTCCGGACGGGATTCATCTCGCCAGCGGGACCGACATCGGGAAGATCAAGCTGTGGGAAGTGCTCCCCAGCGGCGAGGAGAAGATCCTGCACAACGGTCACTGGGAGGACAGCGCCGAAGATTCAACCGAGACCCGCGGCTACTTCATCGAGGACGACGGCGGCTTTCAGAAGGCGATGGATTTTTGGATCGGGGCGATGGTCTTCACGCCTGATGCAAAGCTTCTCATCACAGGGAGCCGTGACAACACCATCAAGTTCTTCGAGATGCCGACAGTGTCCGAGCTGCGGACACTGCGCGGCCACACCGGCTGGATCCGAGCGTTGGCCGTCTCACCCGACGGCAAAGTGCTGGTCAGCGCGAGCGACGACCAGACCGTGAAGTTCTGGGAGATCGCCACCGGGAAGAATATCCGAACCCTCAAG
>CAZZPI010000153.1:0-6398 GCA_964655865.1 uncultured Nitrospiraceae bacterium | reverse complement strand
AAAGACGGACGCCCGATCCAAAGGTCGGACGAGTTCCGATGTAGGAGACGGATGGGAGCGTCCGCCCCTCGTTGTGCAAGGTTGTCGCATAGACCCCGTCGGCCGGAATCACGCGATCGGGCGGGAGCGGAAGATTGGCCGTCGGCCATCCCATGGAGCGTCCGCGTTGGCTTCCCTGCACCACTTTGCCCCCGAGGCTGTAGGGCCGACCCAGGAACGTCGCGGCGCGTTGCACGTTCCCCTCTTGCACCAGACGACGGATCGCGCTCGAACTGACGATCTCGCCGTCCACGCGGTACGGGGGCAGAGGACGGACGTGAAAGTCCAGAGACCGACCGAGCCGTTCGAGATCGGCGATGCGGCCGGCTCGCTCCCTCCCGAATGCGAAATGCTCACCTACGAAAATCTCTTTCATGCCGATCGCCTCGCACAACAACTCCGTAACGAACGCGTCGGGGGTGAGCGCGGCGAGCTCCCGGGTGAACTCCAACAGGACGACCTCGTCCACCCCGGCCTGTTCGAATTGAGCCAGCTTCTCCTCCTTCGAGGTCAGAAACTTCAGTTCGACCTGTGGAGCCAGTATCCGCACCGGATGCGGATCGAACGTGACCACGAGAGCCGTGCCTTGTTTGGCGCGCGCCGTCTCGACGACGGTCTGCAGCAGCCAGCGATGGCCACGGTGCTGCCCGTCGAAATTTCCGATGGTGACGACCGGATAGGGAGATCGGTGATGCGCGGGCAACCCTCGCGTGAGCTTCATGACGCGGTGTGTCGGAGCGCCTTGGCCGCCTCTTTTGCGAAATAGGTCAGGATGAAATCCGCCCCGGCGCGCTTGATCGAGAGCAACGATTCCATCATGGCACGCCCCTCATCCAACCATCCCGCCTTTGCGGCGGCCTTGATCATGCTGTACTCGCCGCTCACTTGATACGCCGCGATGGGCAGCAGCGTCCTGGCGCGAGCCGCCGCGATGACATCGAGGTAGGGCAACGCCGGCTTCACCATGACGATGTCTGCGCCCTCGGCCGCATCGAGCTCGATCTCGCGCAGCGCTTCTCGCCCGTTGGCGGGATCCATCTGGTAGGATTGCCGATCTCCGAACTGCGGGCTGGAATGGGCCGCGTCCCGAAAAGGCGCGTAGAAACACGAGGCGAACTTCGCGGCATAGGCCATGATGGGAAGCTGCGTGAATCCCGCCAGATCCAATTCGTTTCGAATCGCGGCGACTCGGCCGTCCATCATATCCGAGGGAGCCACCATGTCGGCGCCGGCTTCCGCGTGGGTCCGTGCCATGGCGCGCAGACAATCGAGGGTCTCGTCGTTGAGAATCTGTCCGTCCCGCACGAGACCGCAATGGCCGTGCGTCGTGTACTCGTCGATACAGACATCGGTAATCACGCACAAACCGGGGACCTGGTCTTTCACCGCGCGGACGGCCCGCTGCACGATGCCGTGCGGGTCGTAGGCGGCGGATCCCCGCTCGTCTTTCCGAGCGGGAATCCCGAACAGGATGATGGCCGGGATATCCAACGCCTGCACCTCCGCCGCTTCTTTCACGAGGAGATCGACCGTCAGTCGCTGCTGGCCTGGCAGCGAGGCGATCTCCTCGCTGCGCCCGCTGCCTTCCATGACGAAGAGCGGATGGACGAGATCCCGGACCGAGAGGTGGGTCTCGCGGACCAGCCTGCGCAGGGCTTCCTGCTGCCGCAAGCGGCGAAGCCGCTGAATCGGGAACGCCACGCCGATCCTCTACTTTCTCGGGAGATTCGTGAGAAAGACCACCAGGTCCCGCACCGAGATCATCCCCACCAGCTCTCCGTGCTTCGTGACGCCGAGATGCCGTAGATGCGATTGCGCCATCAGATCGTTGGCGTCGAGTAGGGTCTTGTTCTCTTCGATCGTGATGATCGGCGCGGACATGATCTGCTCGACCGTGGTCTTCAACATGTCGGCGCCCGCCGCGACGACGCGCCGCACCATGTCGGTATCCGTCACGATCCCGATGATATCCTTACCGTTCGTCACGAACAGGCTGCCGATGTTTCGGTCTCGCATGATCTGGCCGGCCATGCGCACGTTCGTATCGCGATCGACCGTGATGAACTTGGATTTCGGCACCATGAACGACTTCACAGGCACCATAAGACGCTCCTCCTTCGATGATAGGACGTTTCCACGTGATTCCCTCCTTGAAACCGGCGCGACGGTCCTCAGTGACGATCAGCGCACTCGGTCGACGATCATGCAGGCGGCGATTGTTCGTCCACGAAATATTTTGCGATGGCCTCCGCCAATGCCGGGATCGTGTTCTCACGCGGCATCACCCCCACGGTCAGGCCATATTCTCCAGCCGTCTGAGCCGTCACCGGGCCGATACACGCAACCAGCGGCCTGCCCATGAGACGATGCCGTTCCTCCCGCGTCTTGAAGAGCTCGCAGAAATTTCGAACGGTGGACGAACTGGTGAACGTCACGACATCGATGGCGCCGTCCTGCAATCGGTCCATCAGCGACTGCACATCCACCGTCGGCAAGATCGTCTGGTACACCGGCACGACATCCACCTCCGCGCCGCGGGCCCGCAGCTCCTCCGGCAAGACTTCTCGGGCCACCTTCGCGCGGGCAATGAGGATGCGGCGGCCACGCAGGTTCGTCGCAGTTAGTGCCTCAATCACGCCCTCGGCCTGGTAGTCCGCCGGGATGAGATCCGGCGTCAACCCGTAGCCGCGCACTTGCTCCGCCGTACGGGGACCGATACAGCAGACTCGGACCCCGGAGAGCGCCCGGCAATCTTTTCCTTGCGCATGCAATCGCTCCATGAACGGCCTAACTCCATTGACGCTGGTGAACACCAGCCAGTCGTAGGTTTGGAGACGCTGGAGCGCGGCATCGACCGGCGACCAGGAGTCCGGCGGCTGGATCTGGATAGTCGGACATTCCGCCACTTCCGCCCCGTACGCGGCGAGCAACTCCGTGAATTCCGAGGCTTGAGCGGCCGGCCGTGTGACGAGCACCCGCTTGCCGAAAAGCGGCCGCTGCTCGAACCAATCTAATTGACTCCGGAGACGCACGACATCCCCTATGACGATGACCGTGGGCGGTTCCAGGTTCGCGGCTTCCGCCTTGGCGACGATGTCGCCCAGAGTTCCGACCACGGTCTGCTGATTCGGGCGCGTACCGAACCGAACGATGGCGACCGGAGTGGAGGTGGGCTTTCCCTCCGCTTGAAGGCGCTCCACAATCCGCAGGAGGCTTTTCGTTCCCATCATGAACACCAGCGTTCCGCTGGTCGACCCCAGACGGGCCCAGTCCAACGACGAGGAGCCCTTCGATTGATCCTCATGGCCGGTGACGATGGTCACCGACGAGGCGAGCGTCCGGTGCGTCACAGGAATGCCCGCGTAGGCCGGCACTCCGAGCGCAGCAGTGACTCCCGGGACGATCTCGAAGGAAATCCCCGCTGCCGCCAACGCTTCCGCTTCCTCCCCCCCTCGACCGAACAGAAAGGGATCGCCCCCCTTCAGTCGCACGACCACTCTGCCCGACGCGGCTTTCTCGATCAAGAGACGGTTGATGTCGACCTGGTCGGGGTATTTCCCCCGCCCCCGTCGGCCCACATAGATCCGTTCGGCTGCCGTAGGAGCCCAGTGGAGCAACGCCGGGTTCGCCAGGTAATCGTACAGAACCACGTCAGCACGCTCAAGACATTCCTTGCCCCGGAGCGTCAGTAGTTTTGGATCCCCGGGCCCAGCCCCGACCAGGAACACCTTCCCCTTCTGCTTCCGTGCTTCAGTCATGCGCGCCCATAAATCTGCGCGAGAATCTTGTCGCCGCCTTGTGCGAGGAGCCGCTCCGCGAGCTCGTGGCCCGCACGTTCAGGGTCTTCCGCCGGTCCTTCTAAACGATCCCGGACGATCTCTCGCCCATCGACGCTCGCGATCAATCCTTCGAGCGCCACCGTTCGGGCCTTCAGCGTCGCGTGCGCCGCGATCGGCACCTGGCATCCTCCCTCCAGACGATGCAGGAGGGCCCGCTCGGCCAGCACGGCAGTCCGAGTGGGAGGGTCCTCCAAGCGGGCGACAAGCGCTCGCAGGAAGGTATCCTCCTCCCTTGCCTCGATTCCTAACGCTCCTTGCCCGATCGCAGGGAGACAGATGCCCGTCGGCAAATACTCGGTCACCCTGTCGTCCCAGCCCAGTCGCCGCAATCCTGCCGCGGCGAGCACAATCGCGTCATAGACTCCTTCCCGCACTGTTCTCAGGCGCGTATCGAGATTGCCCCGCAACATCTCGATCCGGAAATCCGGCCTGTATCGGAGCAACTGCGCCTGTCGCCGCAAGCTGCTCGTCCCGATCCTCGCTCCTTGCGAGAGATCTTTGAGCGGATGACCCTCACGGCTGATGAGCGCATCCCGCGCATCCTCGCGTGGCGGGACACAGACGATCGCCAATCCCTTTGGCAATTCAGTCGGCACATCCTTCATGCTGTGTACCGCAAGATCGATATCGCCGCTCAGCAGCGCTTCCTCGATCTCTTTGACGAAAAGCCCCTTCCCTCCGATCTTCGCCAGAGGGACATCCAAGATCTTGTCCCCGGATGTGCGGATCCGGCGGACCGCAATCGTGACACCCGGAGCAAGGGCCTCCAGTCGGCTCTTCACCCATTCACTTTGCCGGAGCGCGAGCTGGCTGCCCCGCGTCCCCAGCACGAGCTTCTCGCGCCCCCCTCGGTTCTGCTCATGTGTCATCTACCGATCCGTTCGGCGGCTTAACGCGCATTATTCATGACGGTTCGTCGCGAAATCGCGCAGTCGCCACGCGAGACGGGCACGCGGAGCCCCAAGCGGCCGAGGCGTACTTGCAACAGTACGTTGAGGCCGCGCGGGGCGAGTCTGCCCGCCGGCATGCAGCAGAGCCGCATGCCGGCCTGTCGCAGCGGCGAATCCGCGATTGCAGCAGAAGCGTTCATGAATGATGCGCGTTAATACGCTGTGCCGGCTTCTCAGAACGACTCTTCCGGTCGAGGGCCGCCGTCGATCAGCTCGACCCGACACGTCTCCGTTCCGGCACCGCCTTTTCGACGTCTCCCGGCACAGGCGATGGCGGGCGATCCTGAGCCGACTGCCGGCTCGGCTCCTGCTGCTCTTCATCCGACACTGCCGTCAGGCTCACCTGCTCCTCATCAAGATTGAAGAAGCGCCGGGCAGCCTCCACAAACGCCGCCCCGCTCGAGGAGTTTGCTTCCGTCTTCAGCGTCACCAACGTTCCATGCACCAATTTATTGACGATCGCGGAGGCCATCGCCTCGACCAACGCCCGATCACGCGGGTTCAGCGCCTCGATGCGGCTCAGCGTCTTTTCGACCTCCGTGCGGCAGATCGTTTCCGTTCGATTCTTCAGCGCCACGATCGTAGGAGTCACCTCCAAGGACTTGAGCCACCGCCTGAGCACCCCCACTTCTTCCACGATCAGTTGTTCGGCTTTGGCCCCTTCCTGGATGCGCTCTTCGAGGTTCTGCTCAACGCGCAATTTTAGATCGTCGATGTCGAACAGAAAGGCGTTATCGACGGCCCGGACCTCCGGATCGATGTTCCGAGGCACGGATATGTCGATCAGAATCATGGGGCGATTCATCCGCGCTTTCACCGCGCGACGCACGTCCTCAGCGCCGAGCAGGTAGTGAGACGCTCCGGTCGAGACGAGCACGATGTCGGCCGACACCATCTCCCGCGGAAATTCGTCGAAGGGCACCGATGTCCCCCCGAACTGCTGGGAGAGCTCCGTCGCATGCTGAGGATTGCGCGTGGTCACCCGGATATGCCGCACCCCGCTCGCGAGAAAATGCCTGGCCGCGAGCTTGGCCATCTCGCCGGCCCCGATGAGCAACACCGTGTGGTCGCTCAGCCGAGAGAAGATCTTTTTCGCCAACTCGACCGCCGCATAACTGACCGACACCGCCATCGCAGCGATCTTGGTCTCGGTTCTCACCCGCTTCGCCACCGAGATTGCTTTTTTGACGACCTTGTTGAGCAACAGACCGGTGCTTTTGTGCGCCAGGGCCACCTCGAAGGCGTCCTTGAGCTGGCCGAGAATCTGGGATTCCCCCACGATCATGGAATCGAGGCTGGCCGCTACGCGGAACAGGTGGGCGATGGCCCGGTCTCCCGCTTGCCAGTACAGGTGCGGAGTGAGCTGCTCCGATGAGAGCGACAGATGCGTATCCGCCAAGAACTCCTGCACGCGGGTGTACCCTTCCTCCAAATCGTCGACGACAGCATAGACCTCGACTCGATTACAGGTCGACAGGAGCAACCCTTCTCTGATGCCGGGATAGGAGCAGAGCCTGCTGAGCGCCTCTCCCAGCCGACTTTCAGGGACGGCCAACTTCTCCCGCACTTC
>CAZZPI010000152.1:0-6401 GCA_964655865.1 uncultured Nitrospiraceae bacterium | reverse complement strand
GAGTGTCGCCAGCAAACTGATCCCGCAGGCTTGGAGCCAGGAAGATCGGAGGAAGATGCGCCAGATATTGGACCAGTCGCGCATAGAAGCCGGTGGTCTGGCTGCGTTAGTCATGCATGACTAGGGCTGCAGCGAGAGTTCGTCAAGAATCTGTTTCGCCTCCGACCGCGGTAACCCCTTGAGCATCGCACGTGCCTTTTGCCCATCCAGCGTGACACCAAGGCCCTTGCCATAAATCCTCGCCAGCGCCTTCTTGGATTGGAGGAGCCCTTCCTCGGCGGTTGTCGTCAGAAAAGCAAGGATCTTCTTGTCGTAAGGAGGCAGATAGTTCTCCCATCCATCGTGATAGAGACGAACCAGCTCATCGTGCGCGACGTCGCTTAACGCATAGCCTTCCTTGAGAAGAACTGTGACGGCCGAGTCGGTTCGATGTTGTTTCATCAACGTGGTCCCGAGCGTGCCGTTCTCTGCGTCACGCGTAAACTCGGGGAAATCCTTCCAGAGGTCTTCGCGGTATTGGCGGAACGCCTCCCGAGCTTCGCGACTTCGACGATCAGTTTGGTCTTTATAGAGAGCCTGGCGGCGCAGGAAGGAGAGGGACTCCGCCGAGCGTTGGTGGCCGGACTGGGCGGCTTGCATCCACCACGCGATCGCGCGTGAGGTGTTTTTCTCCACGCCTTGTCCGCTGCGGTAGGCGTTGCCTAGGAAGAATTGCGCCTGGGGCACGCCGCCCAAGGCCGCTTCCTCCATGTGCCGCACCGCTTCCTGATCGCTGCCGGTCAGCTTCAGCACGAGCGCAAGGCGATAGCGAGCATCGGGAAACTCGGGCAGCAGCTCCAGTGCCTGTCGATAGGACTGAATCGCCGCCTTGAGGTTGCCGGTCGTGTAGTACACAGTGCCGAGGTTGTAGTGCGCCTGGGTCAGCACGGGATTGAGGCGCAAGGCTTCCTTGAGCTCCAACGACGCGACGCGCCAGTCTTGCTTCGCCATCAAGGCGACACCGAGTTGGAGATGAGCGTCGGCCGAATCGGGGTCCAATTTCAACGCCACGCGGCATTCGTCGATGGCGGCATCGAGGTCGCCGATCAGATAGAGTCCCTGGGCCAATGAGAGCCGTTCCTCTGCGCTCTCCGGAAAAGCACGCACCGCGCGACGCGATTCGCCGAGCTCGATCAGAGCATCTTTACGCTCGCGCGGAAACACTTCAGGCCCCTGAGGTTCTCCCTGAATGAGGCCTGGAGCTGGTACAGGGGGTGGTGGTGCAACCTCGGCAGGGACGGATGAAGCATCCTCTTCGGGAGATTGCGCAAGCGAAGCGCGCACGAGCGGAGAGGAGACAAGAGCGCCGAAGAAGAGGGCCACAAGAACCAATCGCAACGCCATCTGGAACCGGTGACCCTCCAGGTAGTGAGTGCAGAGTGAGAGCATTATACCATCTACGCGAGACGGCTGAGGGGGACTTATACCGGCCCGATTTAGATTGGCGGGACAGTATTCCGTCTCAGCTCGCGCAGAAGGAGGCGAATTCGGCTCTGTAGCTCTGAAGGCTCAAGCCGCAGAGGCGCGTGAGGGACGCGCCAGATCGGCTCAAGGGGGGCGGGGTCACACTCGACACGGGGGATGAGGTGCCAATGGATATGGGGTAGTTGGTTGCCGAGCAGTTCGTAGTTGATCTTTCTCGCCTGGAAGACCTTCGAGAGAGCGTTGGCGACCTTGCTCATCTCCTCGATCAATGTGGCTCGCTGGACGGCCGTGAGATGGAACAATTCGGTTGCGTGATGCTTCAGCACGAGCACGGTCCAACCGGGAAAGAACTGATCCTCGTGGAGATAGGCGTTGGTCAGCTCAAGGTCTACGATGAAGTGGTCCGCTCTGGGCCACTCGCCCGAGCAGGCTCGGCAGGACACATCACTCATTACTGGTTTGCCTTGCGCCACTCTTCTTCCGTGAAGACTCCCTTCTTGATGAGCAGTTGGATCAATTTGTCGACTGCGGTCTTGCCGCCGGGCGCGGGAGGAACGGGAGGACCTACCCCCGAGGGAGGAGCCTGCGGGAAGACGGCCGCCGGTTTCATCTCGGGCGGCGGTCGTTTCTGGCCGTATACGCGGAAGGAGGGGGTGAAGACGATGACGTAATCACGGTTACGGATTCGTACTGTGATGGGAGGGCTTTGATCAAGTGGGTCAAAATCTTTCTTCGGGCCGGCCGGAACTCGAAAGAAGGGCTTCCCGTCATCAGTCATACCATCCTGGCCGACGACCTCGAATCGGTTTACCAGCGGCTCCCCCTGCAGATTCTCTCGATCTTCGCCGGCCAGATTCGTGATCTTGTCGAGGACAATAACCAGCGAATCCGCGATGAGGCGGTCTGCCGAGTTGTTCTTAATGCTGATGCTATAGCGGTATTCGCTCGTGAAATTATCCCGCCCCGTCAGCGTCACGACGACGGCGACATGACCGGTGAGGTCGGCGAGCTGATCGACCGAAGGCGCTGATGCGAGGCTCGGTATGGAAAGACCGCTGAGGACAAATAGCCAAACGCTGAAGAGAGCAGCGTAGAATTGTTTGTTCGACTGCATGCCTGTGCTCGCGTGGATAATTAATGCACTTGTCTTAAAGGCAGCATAGCAGAGATCGTAGGGTTGGGCGAGCCCTTCGAGAGTTCGCTGCCTTGACACTTCATTTGAGCGAACGATATTCTGCGCGTGTCCGTGCGCCACGATTCATGGACGGGCCTCACCTCTGGCATGCAGCAGCAAGCGCCTCTTTTAATTCCGCGTGCGTTAGTCGCGCGCCTGATGGCGCTCTATGACTGTCCAGATCCGCGGCGTCCCGAACGCCTGATTCGTGGATACGATCGTCCCCATGCGGTGCGGACCGCCCGCATGTGCGCGGCTGTCGCGATTCGCCTTGGCCACGATGCAGATCGAGTCCGCCAGTATCAGATCGCCTGCTTGTTGCACGATCTTGGTCGCGCGGGGTTGGATCGACGCCTGTTCGGACGTATCTGGTCATGGGCCAAGACGAGAGGCATTCCCACGAGGCCGCGGGAATGGCGAGCCGTACATCCTGGGACCAAATATGGGAGGGAGACTGAGGCCTTTCTCGCACAATACAAGAGCGACCTTGCCGCCGACGGGATTGCGATGACACCGTGGGCTTGCGAGCAGGTGAAAATGCGCCTGGGGTACGCGCAACGGCTGGCACGACGTCTCCGACAGGTAAGGCCGAAACTGAACGCCATGGGAATCCGGTGGGCTCGGTGGATGGACCTAATCATGCTCTACTATTACTACCCGGAGCGGCTCGCCAAAGTTCAGCCGTGGGTTCATCAGTTGGCAGAGATCTTGGTCGCCTGCGAACAATTCGAAGCCTTTAGCAACCAGCGGCGTGGCCGTGATTACTACGTCCGGAAGAAGGAGACTCTCTCAGCGGCCTTTGCCTACTTGGATAAGTTACAGCAGGACAAGATCGTGAGCCGGAAAGTCGTGCAAACGATCCGTGAGTTGGCCGCGGAGAGGGCCTTCGATCGCATTCTCGAGGAAGCGCGAGGTCGCCGACTCGCGCGTGCGGAACGAGCGCATTTGCGGAGTCTACGCGAGGAAGTGACGTGATGGCTGTGAAAGCGATCCCCCTCCGTCTCGAGATGCGTGGTGGTGATCACATCGACAACATCACGAAGCGGGTCCAGGTCGCAGTAGAGGGCACGGGGATACAGGCCGGCATCGTGACGGTCTTCATCAAGCACACGACAGCGGCGGTCATGATAATTGAGGATGAGCCAGGGATACGAGCCGATACGAAGGCCTTCTGGGACCGCCTGGTGCCGGCCGATCCTTTGTGGCAGCACAATTCGAGAAATCCTGGGGAGGATAACGGGCACAGTCATTTGAAAGGTCAGTTGCAGGGATCATCGCTCACGATTCCGTTCTCCAACGGCGCCTTGATGCTCGGGACCTGGCAGCAGATCGTGGTGATCGATTTCGATACCAAAGCGCGCACCCGGGAGCTGGTCGTGCAGGTGATAGGAGAGTAGAGGCGGTGTTCGGTTCGCTTCACTGGCTTGCGGGTACCGTTCTTCTGATTAATTTCCTTCATGTCCAGACGAAATCCGCACAGCTATTGCACGCCGTCGATAGAGCCGCCACGTTCTTGGACCTAAAGGCTCAGCCCGTTGCACTGCCTGCCGAGTTGGGCGAGGACGAACGGGCAACCATCTCTGTGTTTGAGCGGGCATCCCGCTCCGTTGTCTTCATCGCGAACACAGCCATCCAACGCGACTTCTTCACCCTCGACGTCTTCGAGGTTCCGCAGGGCTCAGGGTCCGGATTTATCTGGGACAAACAAGGCCACATTGTGACCAACTTCCATGTCATCTATGGGGCGAGCACCATCATAGTGACATTGGCCGATCGGACGGAATACAAAGCGAAACTGGTTGGCGCCGATCCGGACCATGACTTGGCGGTTCTGAAGATTCAGGCTCCTGAGGAGGCACTCGTCGCTTTGTCGCTTGGGACCTCGCACAACTTGCGGGTTGGACAGAAGGTCTTGGCGATCGGCAATCCATTCGGCCTCGACCATACGCTCACGACGGGCGTCGTCAGCGCCCTCGGGCGAACCATCAAGTCGATGAGCAACCGGACAATCGACGGTGTGATCCAGACCGATGCCGCGATCAATCCCGGCAATTCGGGAGGACCTCTTCTCGACAGCGGGGGGCGGTTGATCGGTGTGAACACGCAGATCGTGAGCCCAAGCGGCGCCTTCTCCGGGATCGGTTTCGCAGTGCCGGTCGATATGGTCAATCGGATCGTGCCTGAGCTCATCAAACATGGAAGGGTGATCCGTCCCGGGTTGGGCGTCTCTTTGGTTCCCGATGCCATGGCGCGCCGATGGGGGATCAGGGGACTCGTGATCGGGAGAATCTCCCGGGGCGGCGCGGCGGACCGGGCCGGGCTTCGCGGCGCGCGTGAGACTTTCGGAGGGCGGATCGAGTTGGGTGATGTCATCGTCGCGGTGGAGGGGAAAGCCGTCGAATCCGTCGACGATCTCATGGATGTCATGGAGCAACACAAAGTGGGTGATCAGGTCACGGTCGAGTACCTTCGAGCCAACCGGCGCCAACAGGTCACAGTGACCTTGCAAGCTGTGAACTGAACCATAGCCCTTTCCCGTTTCTTCCAGATCCCTCACCTCCTCGAGGACCCCGCCAGAAGCGTTCGTATAGAACGGACAAGCGCTGATTCCCGAGTGCGTCATCGCCCGTCTCAGGTGTGGAAAATCGTCAATGACATGAAGACAGCATGGTCCTGTGCTAAGCTTTTCAAATAAACACACTATGGCGCGATAAAGAGGGCTCAGCGTGAACCAGTTGAATTGACGAGGAGGGTCATCATGAAAGCGCGCGCGTGGATGCTGCAATATGGAATCACGATGTTGTTGGCGATGGCGCTCGGGACGATCTTAGCCAATGTGCCTTTGTTCAAGGACACGGCGGTTGGGCGTGTCAAAGCCGCAGACATCGTGCTGTTCCTTGCTTATGGGGGTACCTTGGTCATAGGGTGGATCTGCGGGCGAGCGCTTGCCACTACGATTCCCGACGAGTGGAGAGGGCTGGCGCCGTTCCGTGACTTGATCGTACCCGTGACGACGTTTGTGGTCCTCATTCTGGGATATCCCGTTGCGACGTTGGTTTGTGGACCACTGCTCGGTCAGGCCGGGAAGTCGATGTATAACTGGATGTTCGTCATAGCCATAGTTGTGAGCGGCCTCTGGATCATCGTGAACTGGTTTACCAAGTGCGCCTCGCAAGTTGCAGCAATGAGTGACTCTCGCCACAGTCACCGCAAGGCCGCTTAATCCATACGGTGCTTGCAGCGCGCTCATGGGCTCACGGAGTCGATTCCTTCCTAAGCGACTCTTTCCGCCTACAGTGCAAATGCCGTGAAGGAATCACGTGCGAAATCCATCGGGCCATCCGCCTTAGGCGCTAGATGGCCGGCACCGTGATGACCGACATTGCTTCGAGTCGTCGAAAATTGGGGGGATAAAGGGGATAAGAGGGAGACGAACGTTATGGCATGTCGGAGCGTACGAAGGCGCCGAACCGCATCGTTGCCGACTGCTGCAGGAGGATAGCGACAAATTTGCTCAATCGCATTTCAGTCTCGGGTTTCATGGCCAAAATCTTGACACCGAAATCCTTGCCACGAACCCACTGGACCGTTGCATCGTCGATTTCGATCGGTCTGCTTTGTCCCGGGAGCTCCAAACGAATTAGTAGATGCATTCCCACCGATACAGGACAGTCCCCGCACACTCTCCAACCTTTCTGAGACACGTTCAATGCCAAGCCCTTGCCCACGAATCCGCTCCCAAAATAGTAGAAGGGGCATTGAA
>CAZZPI010000151.1:4674-6479 GCA_964655865.1 uncultured Nitrospiraceae bacterium | reverse complement strand
TCTTGTACTCCGGCAGGCCCGCGAAATAGGCCTGCTCCTCGTGCATGACCACCTGCACATCGGGATTCAAGGCCTGTATCTTCTCCTTGCCCGACAGCACCTTGGGACGGCCGATATCCGGGGTGTGATGAAGCACCTGACGTTGCAGGTTGGTGATGTCGACCACGTCGCTGTCGATCAAGCCGATGATGCCGACGCCAGCGGCCGCCAGATAGAGCGCGGCAGGAGAGCCGAGGCCGCCGGCTCCGACCAGCAGCATGCGGGCCTTAGCGATCTTCTTCTGGCCTTTGCCTCCGACTTCCGGCAGGAGAATATGCCTGCTGTAGCGGGTTATTTGTTCGTCGGTGAAATCCATGTTCAGCTATCAGCTCCGAGCTGGCCGCTGAATACTGAGTGCTTCACGGCTAGATATTAAAGTACTTCTCAATACTGATGTACCGTTCGCCGGTATCGCACAGCACCGTGACCACGTTCTTACCGGGACCCAGCTCTTCCGCCACCTTTTGAGCGGCGAAGACATTCGCGCCGGCCGAGATACCCACAAGAAGACCTTCCTTCTTCGACAGAAGCTTGGCCGTCTGGTAGGCCTCGTCGTCAGTGACCACGATGACACGATCCAAAATCTTTCGGTTCAGCACTTTGGGCACGAACCCCGCTCCGATCCCTTGGATCTTGTGGGGACCCGGCTCTCCGCCGGACAGCACCGGAGACCCTGCCGGCTCGACCGCCACGATCTTTACCTGGGGATTCCGTTCTTTAAACACCTCGCCACAGCCCGTAATCGTCCCGCCGGTGCCGACTGCAGCCACAAATGCGTCGATCTTGCCCTCGATGGCGTCCCAAATCTCCACGGCCGTCGTCTTGCGATGCATAGCCGGGTTCGCCGGGTTCGAAAACTGGTCCGGCATGAAATAGGAGGGATTCTGGCCGACGATGCTTTCGGCCTCCTTGATTGAACCCTTCATGCCCTCCCAAGCGGGTGTCAAGACGAGTTGTGCGCCGTACGACGACAACAGGCTGGCCCGCTCCATGCTCATGCTCTCCGGCATGACGAGGATGAGTTTATAGCCTCGGACCGCAGAAACCAACGCCAGCCCGATCCCGGTATTGCCGCTGGTCGGCTCGACGATGGTCCCGCCGGCCTTCAGTTTGCCCTGCCGCTCCGCCTCGTTGATCATGCTAAGGCAGATGCGGTCTTTAACGCTACCCCCCGGGTTGAAGAACTCTACCTTTGCAAAAATGGTCGCGGCATTCGGCTTCGTCAGTCGGTTTAACCGAACCAGCGGCGTATTTCCGATGAGCTCGGTGATGTCTTTGTGTAGCACCGGCGTCACCGTCCACCGCCCATGTAAAACAGCAGTTCGACCTGATCGCCCTCTTTCAGTGTCGTGGTGCTCAGATGTTCACGCTCGAGCATCTTGTCGTTGAGTTCGACCGCCACCATCTGGGGCTCGATGTTTCTGGTCTTCAGAAGGTCCAAGATCGTCCCCCCGGAAACGTCCTCGGTCTTGCCGTTGATCTTCACCTGCATGGAAGCTCCCAACATGGCAAAGAGATTGAAGAATTTGAGCAAGCTAGCAAACAATGTGGAATATTGTCAAGGCAAGCGTTCAGCACTGACCCGATACCAACCTTGGCAGATTTCAACGAAACGCTTGCCACTTGGGCTGGCTCTGGTAACTTCAACCCTGTTGACATCACAGGGATTCACTATTCCACACATAACCGACGAGGGACTTAGAGTATGGCCGCCTCGATTCGCACGCTCAAGGTACCAGGAACCGGTCCGTTAGCTTGCATGGTGG
>CAZZPI010000151.1:0-4664 GCA_964655865.1 uncultured Nitrospiraceae bacterium | reverse complement strand
GAGGCGCGCTATCGTCGTCAGGCCGCGGAAACGCGGGCCTATGACGTCGTGAAGACATTCGCCGCGATGGCCGAACAGTTCCTGCCCGACCAACTTTCGAAGCTCCAAGATGCGGTGAGCTCCCAGCTCAAGGTGAAAGACCTTGTGGATATCGCTGTGATCAATACCAGCGATACGATCGTCGTCTCGAAACAAGCCGGAGCGATCGGCACACAAGTTCGAGGGACGGAATGGGGTGCCATCAAGTCGGCCGGAGAACAGCGGTCAAGAGTCATCACCACGCCGAACAACCAGCCCGGTTTCGAGATTGTCGCCCCTCTGCACATTCAAGGCACGGCCGTCGGGTGGGTCCGAGCCGTCTTTACTCTGCAGAGCGTTGAAGCCCGCGAGGTTGCCCTGGAGGATCGCGCCGTCGAAGTTGCCCAATGGACGGGACCGTTGATTCTTCTGGTCCTGGTGCTGGCCTGGGTGGCGCTTGAGCGCATTCGGTCTTCGGCTCGAAAGGCTTTAGAAGCGGTGGCGGATAATATCCTCACAGAAATTCATTCTTCCGAGCACGATATCGAACCGTCACCGACCGCGCAGTCTCCTTCGGCCAAACACCGCGCCGCATAACCCCGTTTCGGGCCGCCATCCTTCCTCGCCTGCGTGCTGGTTGACTTGGTCGAGCGGCGGTCGACCCGGGAGGGGGCCCGAACCAATTCCCCTCCCTCTTATTCATGGCGCGACAGAAGCCGCCGGTTCCTTCACCCCGGGGCCATGGCGCGCCAGCCGTCCCAGCGGGCCATGACGGTCTTGGCCCATGCAGTGGGGTCGCTTCGCGAGGAGAATCATCCCGTAGCCATTTCGTCGCGCGACTCTTGCCATGCCGTCCTGATCTTGACTTTCCCCCGTTGCGCCCGTCAGTATTCTTCCCGCACTCATACGGCCTACCACCATGTGGAAACAGAACTTCATGTTTCGGGCGCAAGGCGACGCCCCGCTGAAGGAGTCCGAGCAGGAACTCTTTCATGAGACCGAGCCTGCCGTCGATAGCGCCGGCCTGAAGCTCGAGAAGTTTTTGTCCGTCTGGGTTCAGGGGGAAGGACAGGATGACAAACCCACTGTGTTCACCTCCCTGTACGTACGGACGGCCATGCTCGATTTCAATAAACGCGTCGGATTCTTGCAGCCTTTGCAGGGACGCACTCACCAAATCAAGCAGATGCTGACGGCGGGCCAAAAGCAATTCTTAAAACAGTGGTTGAGCCAGCATGCCCCGTCGGCTTGGGCCGCCGCGGACGAGCAGTTCCACGAGCTGTTTACCATCGAGTGAAACGATCCCTCCACCGGTGCCCCCAGCACGTATGTGGTTTCGCCTCGTTTTCCTGTGCATCACGGCGGTTGCCATTCTCGGCGGAGCCCGTGCCCCCGCTGCGACCATCGATGTGTTCTTTGCGCCGGAAGATGAGCCGTTGAACCATCTCATCCGTCTCTACGACGAAGCCCGACGCTATATTTTCGTCGCCACGTACGGAATCACCTCGCCTCGGGCGGTCAAAGCTTTGATCGTAGCGAAAAAACGCGGCGTGGACGTCCGCATCATCACAGATCGAGGCAGGTTGGATGATCCGAAGCAGCACGCGGCGCTCGAAACCCTCCGGCTCGCCGGCGTGCCCATTCGTATCAATCAACACGATGGGCTGATGCACCTTAAACAGGTCGTCGTTGACGATTCGCTCAGCGCCTCGGGTTCCATGAATCAAACCACGAGCGGCAATCTGTACAACGACGAACGCCTGGACGTCATCCACGACCGGTCCGTTGCCGTCAAGGCCCGTGACAAGTTTCTCTCGATGTGGCAGAACGACGCGCGCTATCGCTTCTGGCAGGAGTAGTGGGTACGGGAGGGGAGTCGGTTCGGGCCCCCTCCCTCTGGGTCTTGGCGCGACAGAAGCCGGTGGTTCATGCACCCTGGGGCCATGGCGCGCCAGCCGTACCAGAGGGCCATAAAGATCCTGGCCCGTGAAGTGGGGTCGCTGCGCGACGGAAATCATGCCGTCGCTACTGAGTCGAGCGGGGCTCAATCTAATATGGGTAGGCTATGGCTGCGGTGACGGAAGACGTCGATGTCGCGATCGTCGGGGCGGGCGGAGGCGGAGCCGTCTTGGCGTTGGCCCTGGCGCGGCAAGGGATTCGGACGCTTGTGATCGAGCAAGCGCCGGGACCTCCCCAGGGGTTGCGGGGTGAAATCCTCCAACCCAATGGCCAACAGGCCCTGGACCGCCTCGGTCTGTTGGAGTCGTTACCGCAAGCTGCGACGCGGGCGGTGAGGAAATTCCACTTTCTGCGTGTGGGAGGAGAACGCCTCTGCACGGTGGACTACGGAGACCTGCCGCCGCCGTACAACCGAGCCGTCGTCACGTTGCCGAACGTCGCCCATCACGCCATTCTGTCGGCCTTGGAAAAACAGGCCGGCGCTCGATTATGGTACGGAACATCCTTTACCGGGTTGCGGAGAGACGGCGATCGCGTCGTTGGGTTGGTGGCGGCGCGAAACGGCAAGCCGGTTCAAGTGGCCGCGCGATTGGTGGTCGGGGCGGATGGCGCCTTCTCCCAAGTCCGGGAGGCCCTTCGAATCCCCGCCGCAGTGCATCGGTACAGCGAGGGCTATCTGATCGCGATCATGGAGAGCCCGCAAGAGATCTGCGAGGGACGCTATTACGTAGGTCGGAAAACCATCCTGGGCCTTTTCCCCGCTGCCGGCAGGAGTGTCTATCTCTTCTACATGATTCCGGCGGGGAGCCTGGACCAGGTGAGAGCCGCGGGCATCGCGGCGCTCCAGGACCGATGGACCAAGATCGACCCCGGCATGGAGCCGACCTTTCGGTGTCTGAAGGATTGGTCACAGACCGCCTACATGCCAACCTGCCGTGTGAGGGCGAGAACCTGGGTTGCGGAGGGCGCGGTGCTCATAGGCGACGCGGCCCATGCCATGAATCCGCATGCCTCTCAGGGCCGCATGCAGGCGATGGCGGATGCCATGACCCTGGCCGATCAGGTCCCGCAGTGGCTTGCCGCTCAGGACTTTTCATCGGGACGCTTGCGTGCGTTCGAACGAGCGCGTCGACCGCAGGTTGAAATGCTGCAACGCCTTGCCGACGAACAGGTGCTGTTCTGGAACACCGGCAACCCTATTTTGGCCATGTTACGCGATCGGGTCTTCCGCACGTTGGATCGGAATGTTCGCCTGCGGTACCGTGTCTTGTCGACGACGGCAGGGACGCGGTCCCGTCCGCCGTTCTCCCCGCTCGATCGGATTATGGCTGCAGGTTTGATCCCGGATCCTCATGGCGATCGCGTGGACAGCGAGGGACTTCACTAATGAGGGAGGAATCCTAAAGTGAGCAGCAACCCACGCCATCTTGACCAGGCCCCGGAGGAGGTCGTAGTGACGCTGCGCGCCTACGTGCGCTCAGTCACGGAGGCCTACGGCGACCAGCTTGAGGGGGTCGTCCTTTACGGGAGCGCGGCGCGCGGGGACTTTTTCCCTGGTCGATCAAACGTGAACACCTTGCTGCTCCTGAAGGATTGCGGAAGACCTTTGCTTGCGCGGTATGCAAGGCTTCATCGACGCTGGGGCAGGGAACAGATCGTCGTTCCGCTGTTTCTCACGCAGGACGATCTGCAGGCGATGGCGGCGGCCTATCCGCTAGAGATCTGGGATATCCAATCGCACCATCGGGTGCTGGTCGGCCACGACCCCTTTTTGGGATTGCACGTGGACCAGGGGAAGTTTCCGGAAATCATCGAGCGGGAGCTCCGCGGACACCTCGTGCGAACGAATCAACGATTTGTCGAAGGCGGCGCGACAGTCGAGGCGGCCGGCGTCCTGCTGCCGTTGGCAATCACGTCGGTGCTCCCCTATTTGAGAGCCACCCAAGCAGTGCTCGGGCGAACGGTCGGCCTCTCAGGAGAACTCGTGCTCAAAGATGTCGAGGCGGCGTTGGGGGACATCGACTTGAGGGGGCTCATCGATGCCTGGAATCTCAAGCGGGGAGTGGTCACGCCCGGCCCTGCGGAGGTCCCGCATCTGTTCGATCGGTATCTCTCCGCGCTCCGGTTGTTGCTCACGAGTATCGCCCGCCTGAAACAAGAGCGCCGCTTCTAAGCATGACCTCCGCCAGTTGCACCGCGAGATTGTTCACCGTACTCTTGGTTTTCTTGCTCGGAGCCCTCCCGGCGGTAGCTCGCGAACGAGTGCCGCTGCCCGGACCGATGGGTTATATGAGCGACCATGCCCACGTGTTGGATGCGGAATGGATCGCCCGTATCCGATCCGTCTGCCAAGACCTCGAGCGGAAAACCGGCGTCGAACTCGTGCTGGTCACAGTGCCATCGCTCAAGCCATTTGGATCAGCGAACGACTTTGCCACGGCGCTCTACGAAAGCTGGGGCATCGGAACGGCGCAGGAGGAACACGGCGTCTTGGTGTTGCTTGCCGTCCAAGACCGCGTCGCCGCGATCACCGTGGGCCGCCGGATGCTTCCTATGGTGACGCACGAGCTGATCGGCACGATCGGCCGCGAGTACCTCGACCCGGCGATCAAGGTGGGACATTTCGGAGAGGGGTTGTATCGGGCTGCCGTCGCGATTGCGTCGGCCTCTCAAGACATTCGGGTTGG
>CAZZPI010000150.1:0-6511 GCA_964655865.1 uncultured Nitrospiraceae bacterium | reverse complement strand
GGTGTCGCGGGCGGAGACCTCGAACTCCTCGATATGGATCGAGGTAAACGCGTCTTCTCGGACGAGTTTCTCGCTGACCAAGATGGCGTCTTCGAAGTTGTACCCGCCCCACGGCATGAAGGCGACGAGCACGTTCTTGCCGAGCGCGAGTTCGCCATGGTCGATCGCCGGTCCGTCCGCCAGCACTTGAGCCTTCTTGACCGGTTGGCCGGTTCGAACCACCGGCGCCTGGGTGATACAGGTGTTCTGGTTCGATCGCTGGAACTTCACAAGTTCATAGACATCCAAGCCGGGATCTTTCCCTTTGCGTCCCTCTTTCGAGTCCGCACGCACGACGATGCGGGTCGCGTCGACGCTCTCCACCACTCCGGCCCGTTTCGACTGCACAACATAACCGGAGTCGCGGGCGACCACGGCTTCCATCCCCGTGCCCACCAGCGGCGATTCGGTGGTCAACAAGGGTACGGCCTGCCGCTGCATGTTCGACCCCATTAGCGCACGATTCGCATCGTCATGCTCGAGGAACGGCACCAGCGCCGTCGCCACGCTGACGACTTGCTTCGGTGACACGTCCATGTAGTCGATGCGATCCGGCGTGGCCGTCACGAATTCCCCGCCGTGGCGCGCCGAGACGGTTTCCGAGACCAACCGCCCGGAGCTGTCCACTTTAGAGTTGGCCTGAGCGATCACGTACCGGTCGCCCTCGATGGCCGACAGGAACTCGATTTCCTCGGTGACTTTGCCCTTCACCACCTTCCGATAAGGGGCCTCGATGAACCCGAACTGATTGATACGGGCATAGGTGGCCAACGAGGTGATGAGGCCGATGTTGGGCCCTTCCGGCGTCTCAATCGGACAGATACGACTGTAGTGGGATGGATGGACGTCACGCACCTCGAACCCGGCTCTCTCCCGCGTCAAGCCGCCGGGACCCAGCGCGGACAGTCGCCGCTTGTGGGTGATTTCAGCCAGGGGGTTCGTCTGATCCATGAATTGCGACAGCTGGCTGCTGCTGAAAAACTCCTTGATCGCAGCCACGACCGGCTTGGCGTTGATCAGGTCATGCGGCAGCACGGTTTCCATGTCGAGCAAGTTCATTCGCTCCTTGATACTCCGTTCCATCCGGACAAGCCCCAGACGGAATTGATTCTCCAGCAACTCGCCGACCGACCGAACGCGCCGGTTGCCGAGGTGGTCGATATCGTCGATCTCACCCTTCCCCATCTTGAGATTGACGAGGTACCGGATGACTTCCACGATATCCTGTGCGGTCAGGGTCCGCTGATCGAGTGGGAGATCGAGCCCTAACTTCGTGTTCAGCTTCAGCCGTCCAACCGGGGAAAGATCATAACGTTTGGGATTCAGGAAGAGGTTGTCGAAGAGGGCCTTGGCCGTCTCGATCGACGGGGTCTCCCCGGGACGGAGGCGGCGGTAGATTTCGACCATCGCTTCCTCTCTCGACCCGGTCTTCTCCATGTCCAAGGTATCCAGGATGACCGGCGTGGCCGTGGCGGTGTCGAGGTAGATCACCTTGAACTCTTCCAGATCGCTCGCCACGATCTTTTCCACAATCTCCGCCGTGAGTCGCTGGTTTTTCTCCGCGATCCGCTCCTTTTTCCCCGGATCCACCAGGTCCGTCAGGACGGCGCGCCCGACCAACTCCGTCGCAGGCACGGCGATTTCTTTGATTCCGGCCGCCTTGAGTTTCGCGATGACCGCCTTGGTGAGTCTCATACCTTCGCGCACGAGCGTTTCCTTGCCGCTCTTGTCGGTCACTTCCGTCGAGCACCGCAAGCCGTGGTGGATGTCCGGATCCAGTTTCCGCATCAGCTTGCCGCGGACCACTTTGATTTCCTCGACGGGATAGTACATCTTGAGCAGATCGTCGCTCGTGTACCCGAAGGCTTTCAGCAGAATCGTCGCCGGCATCTTCCGCCGCCGGTCGATTCGGACGTAGAGGATGTCGCGCGCGTCGAATTCAAAATCAAGCCAGGAACCTCGATAGGGAATGATCCGGGCCGAGTACAGCACCTTGCCGCTGGCATGCGTCCGACCCTTATCGTGCGTGAACGACGCCCCGGGCGACCGATGGAGCTGGCTGACCACCACACGCTCGGTCCCGTTGATGATGAAGGTGCCGCGATCCGTCATCAGCGGAAGCTCTCCGACGTAGACCTCTTGCTCCCGGACGTCGAGCACTTTCTTCTTCGGTCCCTTGTCTTCCTTGTCGAACACGACAAGCCGGACCCGGAGTTTCAGAGGCACGGCATAGGTCATCCCCTGTTCCAAACATTCGCGGACGTCGTACTTCGGAGTCCCGAGCGCATAACTGATGAATTCCAACACCGCCGTGTTGTTGTAGTCGGCAATGGGGTACACCGCGGCCAATGCTGCCTGCAAGCCGACGTCCTTCCGACGCTCCGGCTCGACCTCCATCTGGAGGAATTCCTCATAGGAGCTTTTTTGGATATCGATCAAATCCGGGATCTCGATGCTGGTCCGGATCCTCGAAAAGTCCTTCCGCTCGACGAACTCTGTCATCGTCGTGTCGGCCATTCGTTACTCCCTCATGGTTGAATCGCCATCTTGCTTGGCCGGTGACCTGCCGTCGGTCGGTCGCGTTCACCGAGCGACCCGCGGCGATCGACCGACGAGCGACCGGCTACTTGATCTCTACCTTGGCGCCGCTCTCTTCGAGCTTCTTCTTCATGGTGTCGGCCTCTTCCTTAGGCACTCCTGTTTTCACCGGCTTCGGCGCCCCCTCGACGAGATCCTTCGCCTCTTTAAGGCCGAGGCTGGTCAGTTCGCGCACGACCTTGATGACTTGAATTTTCTTGTCCGCCGGCGCGCTCGCAAGGATAACGTCGAAGGCTGTCTTCTCTTCAGCCGGCGCAGCCGCCGCCCCTCCCGCAGCCGGAGCAGCCGCGACGGCGACCGGCGCCGCAGCCGTTACCCCGAAGCGGGTCTCCAACCCCTTCACCAGTTCCGAGAGCTCCAACACCGTCATGCTCTCAATCGCCTTGATCAAGTCTTCCTGCGACAACTTCCCTTCCGTCACTGGCATGTCCTGTTCTCCTTTCCGTTTGTCCTGAATGGCTGCAATGACCCGCACAAATTGCGACAACACCGCATTGAGCGTATAGACCACGCCGCGAATCGGCCCCTGCATGGCCGACAGCATGATGGCCAAGAGGACTTCTTTTTTCGGCAACCTGGCGACCGCCGCCAACTCGCTCGGCTGCAGGATCCTTCCTTCCAGCACTCCGATCGCGATCTTGAATTTCTCTTCCCGCTTCTCGGCGGCGATAAAGTCCCGCAGAATTTTCGTCGGCAGGACCGGATCGCCATAGCCGATCACGAGCCCCATGGGGCCCTTGAGCCGCTCCTTGACGTCGAACAGGATAGTGCCGGCGGCTGCGCGCGCCGCCAGCGTGTTCTTGACGACTTTGTACTCGGCCTTCGCGCCTCTGAGTTGCTTGCGCAGTTCCGTGAGTTGATTCACCGGTAACCCGACGCATTCCGTCAGGATCGCAAGTCGCGCCCGTCCGAACTTGTCGGCCAGTTCCGCAACCGCAGTCGCTTTCTCTTCCTTCTTCATCGCGATTCCCTTCTCTTCCTTCTCCGTGACTGCACGGGTGGCTCCTACCTGGGAGCCCGGGCGTCCTCAGGGGGGATCCCCCCACCGGCCGGGGTGCGAGCCATCACCCGTCACAACGCGACCCATTGCAGGAGAAAAGCCAATGGGCGCCCCGGCAGCAGGAACCCGATTGTCAGGCGACAGGACCTGCGCAGCTAACTCCACTGCTTAGCCAGCGCAACCGTATCCAGCTTGACCCCTGGTCCCATAGTGCTGGAAATCGTGGCGCTCTTGAGGTAGCGCCCCTTGCATGAGGCCGGCTTCGCCTTCATCACCGATTCAAGCACGGCATGGGCGTTCTCATACAGCTTGTGCGCATCGAATGAGACTTTTCCCACCGGCACGTGAATGATTCCCGCCTTCTCAACCTTGAATTCCACACGGCCTTTCCGGATGTCTTGGATAGCCTTCGCCACCTCGAACGTGACCGTGCCGGTCTTGGGATTGGGCATGAGGCCGCGCGGACCGAGGACCTTGCCCAATTTGCCGACCGACGCCATCAGATCCGGGGTCGCAATGGCGCAGTCGAAGTCCATCCAGCCCCCCTTGATTTTCTCCATCAAATCATCGGCGCCGACAAAATCTGCCCCGGCCTTCCTCGCCTCTTGCTCCTTCTCGCCTTTCGCAAAGACCAGCACACGGATTTTCTTGCCTGTACCGTGAGGAAGGACCGTCGTACCTCGCACCATCTGGTCGGATCGCTTCGGATCGACTCCGAGCCGAATCGCGAGGTCGACCGACTCATCGAACTTCACGAAGGCCGCTTGTTTGACGGCTTCGACCGCCTCCCGCAATGCGTAGGCACGAGCCTCGATCTTTGCCGCGGCCGCCCTCATTTGTTTTCCCATGGTTCCACTCTCCCGGTTTTGCCGCTCACTGCGGGTCTTGCCATTACTGCACGACGATTCCCATGCTGCGCGCGGTCCCCTCGATGATCTTGATCGCTCCCTCGAGATCGGCCGCGTTCAAATCCGACATTTTCTTCTGGGCGATCTCGCGTACCTGCGTTTGCGTCACTTTCCCCACCTTGTCCTTATGCGGCACGCCCGATCCCTTGATGATGCCGGCCGCCTTCTTCAACAGATCGGATGCCGGCGGCGTCTTGAGCACGAAACTGAAACTGCGATCCTTGTAGACCGTGATGATGACGGGGATAATGCTGTCCCCTTCCTTCTGCGTCTTGGCGTTGAACTGCTTGCAGAACTCCATGATGTTCACGCCGTGTTGGCCCAGCGAGGGGCCGACCGGCGGGGCGGGGTTCGCTTTACCGGCCGGGATCTGCAGCTTGATCTGCGCGCTGACTTCTTTGGCCATGCTTCACTCCGCTTTTCAAATCCGTTCCACTTGCAAGAAACTCAATTCCACAGGAGTTGATCGTCCGAAGATGCTGACGAAGACCTTCACGCGGCTGTGGTCCTGATCCACCTCATCGACCACACCGTTAAAGCCGAGAAAGGGTCCGTCGATGATGCGGACGTTGTCTCCTTTAATGAAGCGAACCTGCTCGCGTGGCCCGGCCGCCCCGGCATCCACCTGCTTCAAGAGCGACTCGACCTCGTCCGCCGTGAGCGGAGTCGGTTGCGCACCGCCTCCCACGAAACCGGTCACTTTGGGGGTCTCCTTGATCATCATCAGGGTTTCTTCCGTCAGTGGAGACTCCAATTCCACCAGCACATAGCCGGGGAAAAACTTCCGACGCGAAGTGCGACGCTTGCCGTCTTTGATTTCAATCACATCTTCGGTCGGGACCAACACCTGCCCTACTTTTTCAGCCAATCCCATTTGATTCGCGCGTTCCTGCAAACTGGTTTTCACCCGGCCTTCAAAGCCCGCATAGGTGTGAATGACGTACCAGCTCCTGCTCATCCTTTATCCCTCAGCTGACGGTCGCTGTCTCTGTACCTAAATATATTGCCGCGACGGGCGGTTCACTACGCTCTCCCTCATGCCGTTTCATGCAAGCCGCAGCACTTTTTTCATCAACTCGCCCAGCATCATATCGACACCTGAAAGGTACAGAGCCATGATGACGCAAAACACGATGACGACGGTCGTCGATCCGACTGTTTCGCTCCGGGTCGGGAATGTGATCTTCTTGATTTCCCCCCGAACGTCGCTGAAAAACTCTTTGACGGAAGCCCACGTCTGAGTCAACATCGCTTGCTCATTCCAGGGTCACCTGACCGCTGGTCCCGTTCACAAGCACGACACTCCGCTCCCTAGGCCTGTTCTGTCGCCGCCGCGAGGACAAAAACCACTCCATTAAAGTGCTTCTCCGCTCGGCATATGAGAGAGCCTCGCGGTCGAGCAAGCTCAAATCAATCAGTGACCCATCACCCAAGGTGTTTATCCCGTCGCGCCCATCTGTAGCGCTCCGCGTCGAGCAATTGATCCAACTGAGAACCCACCACAAGGGTTTCATCCGGTCGCCAAGAGTCATCTGGATTGGCTCCCAGTCGAGCAAGCTCTGTATGGCAGGGGCACCAGGAATCGAACCCGGACCTTCGGTTTTGGAGACCGACGTGCTAGCCGTTGAACACCATGCCCCTGCAGCGAAATTTCTGAATGATGAATTGTGAATCATGAATTGCAGAAGCATGCATCCCACCATTCAGAATTCAACATTCACGATTCAGAATTTATTTCACCTCTTTGTGGGGCGTGTGCTTGCGACAAAACCGACAGTACTTTTTCCGCTCCAGGCGATCCGGATCGTTTTTCTTGTTCTTGGTCGTCGAGTAATTTCGCCGCTTGCATTCCTGGCAGGCCAGGTCGATGATCTCACGCATCTCTCAACTCCTCGTCACTTGTCGCGGGGTACGGTCTTGCTCACGCCAGGATTTCCGTGACGACACCGGAGCCGACGGTCTTGCC
>CAZZPI010000149.1:0-6527 GCA_964655865.1 uncultured Nitrospiraceae bacterium | reverse complement strand
GATGGTCACTCGCTCTCCGGTCGAAAGCAGCATGTCCAGCTCCCGCTCGTCGGGAGACGGCGTGAATTGGTTCGCCAGCTTGATGAGCCGTTCCGTCTGCGCGCTCATGGCGGATATAACCAACACGAACCGGTGACCATCGTAGTGTGCGGCAGCGACCTTATCGGCGACGCGGTAAATCCGTTCGATCGTGCCGACTGAGGTGCCACCGTATTTCTGGACGATCAACGCCACCGTCTTCATCCTCTCGCCAAGATCCGGCCGGCGAGTTTGGTGGCCTCGCGCGGAACGCCGTTGGCGGCCTTCGCATCCTCCTCATGAAACCGATGCCCGCTTTGCCCCACCGACTTGGTCGGTGTTTCGCAATAGGCGTACAGAATGGGGGCCTGACTCTCTCCGCCTCCATGACTGTCGGACGAATCGGCGACGAGGAGGAGCCGATGGGCGCCTAGTCTACCGATCCCCTCGATAAAAGGGCCGAGGAAGAGGCGGTCGAACGCTTCGATCCTCTCAACTTGGTCCTTCGCCTTGGTCATCCCACTGCCAGACCGCATCGGCTCGATGTGCACGTGCAGCAAATCGCGCTTGGAGAGTTGGGCCAAGGCCGTTTCGCAGACCCCCCGTAGCGCTGCCTCTGCGTCAGTCCCCGGCGCGTCCACGGCCACGGGATCGAGGCCCGCACTGATGCCGATCCCGCGATGGACATCGCTCCAGGAGATCGTCGCCCCGGACAGGTTATAGCGTTCAGCCAGGCTCGGCCAGGAAGGCGCGCGCCCCTGCCCCCAGAGCCACAGACAATTCGCCGGCCGCTTTCCGGCGGCCTTGCGTTCGTCATTGATCGGATGATCGCGGAGGATCAGTAGCGAGGCCTCCATCAGCTTGCGCAGTGTGTCGGACCCATCGCCGGAGGGCAGAGACGCACCGATAGGCTGCCCGACGACATTCCGCGGGTCCTGGCATGCCACGCGCGTTTTTCCGTTGACCCACACCATTAAGTGCCGATGCTCCTTCCCTGGATAGAATTGAATCGTTTCCGATCCCAATTGCTCGTTGACTGCATCGATGAGGTCGCGTGCCGATTCGGTGTCGATGCCTCCCGCGGTTGCATCCTCCATGACCACCTGAGAAGTTAGCTTTTTCAGGCTCGGCGCTGCGGCTCGCCCTTTCGGGTCCGACTCGGCGCGCAGGGTGACCATGGTCGCTCGATACACCACGTCGTGCTTGCCGACGGCGACGCCCAAACTCATCGCCTCCAGCGGTGCCGGTCCGGTATAAAACTTCTTCGGTTCGTATCCAAGAATCGCCAGCCCCGTGGGTCCGCTGTCGTACCGGCCCCGCGGGGCCACCGGCGCCACGATGCCCAACTCGGCATGCCGGGTCAAACGATCCAACTGCAGGGTGGCCGCGGCCTGGAGCGGTGTTTTCCCTCCAAGTTCCTCGCGAGGCGAATCGGTCAGCCCTTCGACGTGCAGGATCACGTACTTCATGAGATCGTGTTCGCTGTCATAGATTCAGCACGCGAGCGACTGCGTCCCGATTCGCTTCGACAGAAAGCGGTTGACGGGCGACGTGCATGGCCGTGTCGGGATCCTTCAATCCATGGCCGGTCAGCGTACAGACCACCGTGTCGCCCTCGTTCAGCAATCCGGCTTGCATCAGTTTGACCACACCCGCGACGGACGCGGCCGACGCCGGCTCACAGAAAATGCCCTCCTCCCCTGCGACCAGCGCGTAGGCCGCCAGAATTTCGTCGTCCGTCACCATGTCGATTCGGCCCTGGGATTCTTCCACGGCCTGCAAGGCCGATTGCCAGCTTGCGGGGTTCCCGATCCGAATCGCTGTCGCGATCGTCTGGGGGTTCTCCACGGGGCGGCCCAAGACGATCGGGGCGGCGCCGGCCGCCTGAAATCCCATCATCCGTGGCAGGCGCGACGTCTGATTGGCTGCCCGGTATTCCTTATATCCCCGCCAGTAGGCGGTGATATTGCCCGCGTTCCCGACGGGGAGCACGTGGACGGTGGGCGCATCGCCGAGCTGATCGCAGACTTCCATCGCCGCCGTCTTTTGCCCTTCGATCCGGTACGGATTGATCGAATTCACCAGCTCGATCTTGTAGCTGGACGACAACTCCTTGACGATGACTAACGCCTGATCGAAGTTGCCGTCCACTTGGATCACGGTCGCCTGGTGCATCATCGCTTGCGAAAGCTTCCCCAGCGCGATCTTCCCGGCGGGGATCAGCACGTAGACGCCCAGCCCGGCGCGCGCGCCGTAGGCCGCGGCGGACGCGGAGGTGTTGCCGGTCGAGGCGCAAATGACCGCCCGGGCCCCCGCTTCGACCGCCTTGGAGATGGCCAACGTCATTCCCCGATCCTTGAACGACCCGGTGGGATTCGCGCCTTCGTACTTCAGGTACAAGGTGACGCCCGGCGCGATCTTCTTGCCCAGTCTCGGCGCGGGAATCAGGGGCGTGTTCCCTTCGCCTAAGCTCACCACAGGCGTGTGCTCGGTCACAGGAAGGAACTTCCGATAGTGGTTGATGACGCCGCGCCAGGAAGTCATGGGAATGATGTGCGGTCGCGTGCGGAGGTCACCCTCCGATCGAGGCATCGGTCACTCGTCCCGCCCCTCCACGCGAATTAAGGTCGTGGGCTCCGATACGAAGGGCATGCGATCGATGTCCATCAGCGCGGCCCTGACGTCCCGCTCTCTCGCGAGATGCGTCATGACGACGACGGGGACCGTCTGTCCCTCCTTTCGCCCTTGCTGCAGAACTTTTGAAATGCTGATCCCGTTCCGGCCGAGGGCCCCCGTCATCTGCGACAAGACTCCCGGCCGGTCCAGGACCATGAAGCGAAGGTAGTACAGGGACGTGATCTCTTCGATCGGCCGCAGGCGGAGGGGAGCCCGCTGGTTCTGCTGAAAAGATGCCGGAGGCACTCGGCCGGCGGCGTTCTTCAGAACATTGCGGGCAATGGCGATGACGTCGCTCGCCACGGCGCTGCCGGTCGGCATGGAACCGGCACCCTGCCCATACAGCACCACATCGCCGACGGCGTGACCGACCAGTTGGATGGCGTTGTAGACGCCGTCGACTTGGGCGATGGGAGAACTCGATGCAATCATGGTCGGATGCACGCGCGCTTCGATCTCGCCCTCAACTTCCTTGGCGATCCCGAGAAGCTTGATCGTGAAGCCGAATTCCTTGGCATAGGCGATATCCATGGGCGTGAGCCTGCTGATCCCTTCCGTAAAGATCTCCTTGAAGGTGACGGGCGTGCCATAGGCCAGGCACACCATGATCGCCAACTTGTGGGCCGAGTCGATCCCTTCCACATCGAACGTTGGATCGGCTTCCGCATAGCCGGCCAGCTGGGCCTCTTTCAGCACGGTCTCGAACGTATGGCCTTCATGCGTCATGCGCGAGAGGATATAATTCGACGTCCCGTTGATGATCCCGTAGATAGACTGCACATGATTCGCGGCCAACCCTTCGGTGAGCGCGCGAATGACCGGGATTCCTCCTCCGACACTGGCTTCGAACCCCAAATCGACGCCGGCGCGGGCCGCAGCCGCGAACAGCTCCTCGCCGTGGACCGCCAGCAGAGCCTTGTTCGCGGTGACCACATGCTTCCCCCTGCTCATCGCGTCCAAGATCAATTGCTTGGCCGTGGTGTACCCGCCGATCAATTCGACCACGATGTCGATCGCTGGGTCCTCGATCACCTGACGGCTGTCGATCGTCAATATGCCCGGGGGCAGCGTCAATCCGCGATCATGCTCGATGTCCAGATCGGCCACGCGCACGAGTTCAACCGGAGCTCCCACACGTCGCCGGATCAACCCGGCCTGCTCCAACAGAATCCTGGCCGTGCCGGTCCCCACCGTGCCGAACCCGATGATACCCACTCCCACGCGCGTCTTCACGAGTTCGCCTTCACAACTTCAGAGCCTTGCGTATGCCCCGGATCGCCTGACGAGTCCGGTGCTCGTTTTCGACCAACGCAAACCGCACATGATCGTCCCCTCCCTCTCCGAACCCGATCCCGGGCGAGACGGCGACCTTCGCATCCCGCAGCAGCAACTTGGAGAACTCCAACGATCCCATATGCCGATAGGGTGTTGGAATGCGCGCCCACACAAACATGGTGGCCCGAGGCTTCGACACCGGCCAACCGATCCGGTTGAGACCGCTGACGAGGACGTCGCGACGCTTCTGGTAGCGGAGCACCGTCTCCTTGACGCAGTCCTGCGGTCCGTTGAGCGCGATGACGCTGGCGATCTGAATCGGCTGAAAGATGCCGTAATCCAGGTAACTCTTGATCTTCGTGAGCGCCCCGACCACGTCGCGATTTCCCACGCAGAACCCTACCCGCCAACCAGGCATGCTGTACGCTTTCGAGAGGGTATAAAACTCGACCCCCACCTCCTTAGCCTCCGGCACTTGCAGAAAGCTGGGCGCCCGATATCCGTCGAACACCAAATCCGCATAGGCCAGGTCATGGATGACGATAAGCTGGTGTTCTTTCGCAAAGGCCACGACCTTCTTGAAGAATTCCAAGTCCACGACCGCCGTCGTGGGGTTGTGCGGAAAGTTGATCACGAGGATCCTGGGGCGCGGAAACGTCTGCCGATAGACGCGCATCATATCGTCGAAGAAGTCTCGGTCTTCGCGCAGCTCGATCCCCCGCACTTCTCCTCCTGCAATGATAAAGCTGTACATGTGGATCGGGTACGTCGGCGTGGGAGTCATGACGACATCGCCCGGGCCGATCAAGGCCAGTGCCAAGTGCGCCAACCCCTCCTTTGATCCGATCGTCACGATTGCCTCGGTGTCGGGATCGATGTCGACGTCGTAGTTCCGCTTATACCATCCGGCGATGGCCTGGCGGAGCTTCGTGATGCCGCGGGAGGCCGAATACCGATGATTTTTCCCCTTGCGGGCGGCCTCGATCAACTTGTCCACGATGTGGGGCGGGGTCGGCTGATCGGGATTGCCCATCCCAAAGTCGATGATGTCGTCTCCCCGGCGGCGGGCCGCAAGCTTCAGGGCTTGGACCTCGGCAAAGACATAGGGGGGAAGACGCTTAATGCGATAGAAGACCTCGTTCATACCGCCAGTACTCGCCTCCGGTCGTGTTGATCGAATGGCGCAGCCAGACCCTTTGTGATTGGGACGAAGGTGCTATTCTATCCGGATGCTGCTAGATGAGTCAATTTTCACTGTTCTTTTCAGAGGTTCCGGGAATTACCCTCTCTGGACCCGCCGCGGAGGGAAGGGAGGATCACTGGTTGCTCACCCCCTGGGTTTCTGCAATAATCGCCACGCCTTCGTAGCCGACATCAAAGGGTTCTTCCGGGAAAATCCGGTTCCTTCACCATGCCCCGTCTCGGAGTCAACATCGACCACGTCGCCACATTGCGCCAAGCGAGAGGAGGGAGTGATCCCGATCCGCTCACGGCGGCAGTCCTGGTCGAGATGGCTGGCGCGGACGGGCTGGTAGTCCATTTGCGAGAAGATCGAAGGCATATCCAGGATCGTGACCTGACGCTCTTGAAAGAAATGCTCCATACCAAACTCGACCTCGAGATTGCGGCTGATGAAGCCATGGCGAAGATCGCCCTCAACGTCAAACCTCATCTCGTCACGCTGGTGCCGGAACGGCGACAGGAGCTGACCACTGAAGGCGGACTTGAAGTCGCCGGGCAGCGAGAGAAGATCCGGAGCCTCGTGGAGTTGCTCCAGCAAGCCGAGGTTCCCGTGAGCCTGTTCATCGAGCCAGATCTAGACCAAGTGAAGGCGGCTCACAAAGTGGGGGCCGCGTACATCGAGCTTCACACAGGCCGCTATGCGAATGCCGCCACGACTCGAGCGCAGGATGAAGCGTTCGAAGCCTTGGCGCTTGCGGCGAAGCTCGCGTACAAGCTCGGCATGGGCGTCAATGCGGGGCATGGCCTCAATTATCGAAATGTCCGCCGACTGACCAGCATAGCCGAAATCGTCGAATACAATATCGGCCACAGCATCGTCGCGCGCGCGGTGCTCGTCGGCCTGGAGCGGGCGGTTCGGGAGATGAAAGACTTGCTGAGCTGAACTAACGTCTTTACGGACGCGCTGCCGGTAGCCGACGTCCGCTGCTGTGGGCACCTTCCCGCTATGAAACTCGTCACAGCCGCTCAGATGCAGTCGTTGGACCGTCAAACGATCGAGGGGGGATATGTTCCGAGCCTGACGCTCATGGAACGGGCCGGCGCGGGCGTGGTGCGCCACATGGAAGAAGTGTTCGGCCCGCTCGCGGGCAGGAAAGTCACCGTCCTTTGCGGGAAAGGAAACAACGGTGGAGATGGCCTCGTGGTGGCCCGCCTCCTGCGCCGTAAGCGCGCACGCGTTGCCGTGCTACTGCTCCACGCGCCGGACACCCTGGGCCGAGATGCCAAGGTCATGTACCGCCGATTCACCGGCCAGGCGGGGAGAACGGCTGCCTCAGTCGTCGCCAACCAAGAGCAGGTCAGGGAACGACTCATGG
>CAZZPI010000148.1:0-6533 GCA_964655865.1 uncultured Nitrospiraceae bacterium | reverse complement strand
CAAAGGACCTGTGCCCCAGAACTTGCTCGACACCGTGCGGGTACGATTACAGGACTGCTTGTATGCCGAGCAAGATCAAACGATGGAAGAGGTGATCGGTCGCCTGTTGACCGAACGCCGGCTGACGGCGGCAGTGGCGGAGTCCTGCACGGGCGGGTTGATCGGACATCGGCTCACGCAGGTCGCCGGCTCGTCAGCGTATCTGGATCGGGTCGTCGTCTGCTACAGCAATCAGTCCAAGGTCGAGCTCTTGGGCGTGCCTGAACAATTGATCGCCCAGCATGGCGCCGTCAGCGAGCCGGTGGCGGCCGCGATGGCCAATGGGGTCAGGGAACGGAGCGGCACGGATCTTGGGCTGAGCGTGACCGGGATCGCGGGACCCGGCGGTGCGACCGACACGAAACCAGTCGGGCTTGTCTATATTGGGCTCGATACAGGGGCCGGCGCGCCGGCCACCAAAGAATTTAGGTTCCACGGGGAGCGGGATATCATCAAGCAACGGGCCTCGCAAGCCGCGCTCGATCTACTACGACGCTGGCTGGTCGGCGGAGGCAGGACATGATCCGAGCCTTTTTCGCGGTCGAATTGTCGGAGCCGCTACGGGCCGGCCTCGCGACGCTCCAACAGGAGTTGAGGCAACGGATCGAGCGAGAGACTGGACGGGACGCCCGCATCGCCTGGGTACAACCGGCCTCACTCCACCTCACGCTCAAATTCCTCGGCGACACGGAGGAGAAGTTGATCGAGCCGTTGCATGATGCTATTGCCCAGACGATCGGGGCACAGCAGGCTGTCTCGATCCCGATCGCACGAGTCGGCGCCTTCCCTCGGCTTCAGGGTCCTCGCGTGATCTGGGTGGGGCCGACCGAAGACTGGGAACGGGGAACCGAGGCGAAACGGCTGGCTGTGATGCAGCGACAGATCGAGGAAGCCTGTGAAGGCTTCGGGTTCGTCCGTGAAACGAAACCCTTCAATCCTCATCTGACGTTGGCCAGGATCAAGAATGGAGGACGCGCCGTCGGACTCGCGTTAACCAAGACCGGCGCGGCAGACCGGCCACTGGCATTAGGCGCGCTGGCGGTGAATGCAGTCGTGCTGATGAAGAGCGACTTGAAGCCCACAGGGTCCGTCTATACGAAACTGTGGGAGGTAAGGCTGAGCGGGACGTGAGCACTGGCCTAAAGAAATTGGCGTGGACGGCCTGGCCGATCCTCTGTGCGCACGCACCGCGCACACAGAGGTTGATGGACTGGCACCCGCATAGGCTCTTTGCTCCCGGAGGCCGCATCTTAAGATAATCAGAGCGGTAACTGAAGGGCGATGCTCCCTCGACGGCCGCAGAAGAGCCATCGCGGGCGCCAGTCCCAGAAAGAGAACAGGCGAACAAGCTCGGAAGCAGCATTTGTACTGTCGGACACGCGTAGTTGGAGACCAATCGAGCCACACCCAATTTGGGATAACTCGCCTGTTTGGAGGGAGCATTGAAAGGCGAACGAACATCCAGGTGGTCGTCGCCCGCACCACTGCGCGCAAGTGGATGTAATGGAAATGATTGGAGATCTCCTGAATTGATTCCATTTCGTGCACGCCACCCCGTGATTTCTTCCTAAGAAAAGCGTATTCTTACCGCGCGACATCGCTCCCGTAAACCCTCACTGGAGTTGAGGATGCCGCGGAACGATCAGGTCACCCGTCAGTGGCATCTCCTGAGACACCTCGAAGCGCATCGCCAAGGTGCAACCCTTAACGAACTGTTAGCGGCGCTGCCCGCCGACTTTCCGCACCATTCCCGTACCGTGCGTCGAGACCTCGAAGCTCTCGAAGCGGCAGGCTTTCCCATCCTGAACGAACGAGTGGACGGTCACGTCCGCTGGCGACTAATGGATGGGTTTCGCCATATCCCGGCCTTGGGCTTCTCTCCGACCGAACTGATGGCGTTGGTCCTCAGTCGATCGCTGCTGAAGCCGCTCGAGGGCACGCAGATTCAAACGGCGCTGGATTCGGCGTTGAACAAAGCGGCAGCCGTGCTCCCTTCCATTTCGCATGAGTACGTTCAACAGCTTCAGGGCGTCTTTGCCGTGGGCTTAGGCCCGCATAAGACCTATAGGCAGCATCGAGAGACGATCGACCGGCTCACGCAAGCCATCGACAAGCAGCGGACGGTCCAGGTCCGTTACTTCTCCGCCTCGCGGGGCAAGATCACGCGACGCGAGATCGATCCCTACCGTCTCTGGTACGCCGCGGGCGGTCTCTATCTCATCGGCTACTGTCACTTGCGCAAAGAACCGCGCATGTTCGCCGTCGAGCGCGTGCGCTCGGTCACGCTGACCGACCATCCCTACCAGATACCGCTGGGTTTCGACCTCGAAGGCTATGTCCAGGATGCGCTGGTCATCATGCGCGGCGAACCCATAGAAGTGGAGCTCCTGTTCAACAAAGCGACGGCAGCCTGGGCGAAAGACCGCACCTGGCATCCTAGCCAGGTGGCGAAGGTTCTCAAAGGTGGTCAGATGCGCATGACGTTGAAGGTCGCCGACTCCCGGGAACTCCTCGGCTGGATATTGAGCTTCGGCAGCGGCGTCGAGGTCGTGCGGCCGGACAGCCTACGGGCGGCTGTGGTGGAGGAAGCGAAGAGGATCGCGGCATCCGAGTAACCTCGGCTGTCACGGGTGTCCGCTATCCTACCGGCGATCCTTGCTCTGTGCCCTCGCCCCTTCCGGGGAGAGCGAAGGCTTTTATGACCCTTCCTCTCCCCCCAAGGGGAGAGGGGAGGGTCAGATCCAGTAACGTCTGGTCCCATCTGTTTTCCCTTGCCCCGCAGGGAAGAGGGCTTGCAGGCCGGAGAGCGTCTGCGCGTGATCGAGTTTTCCCTCGCCCCGCAGGGCAGAGGGGAGGGTGAGGGGTGGACATGCCGAGCCGAAAGGATGAAGCCATGATAACGCTGTGGATCCTATTATTCTCGATCCTCTGCGGCGCACTGATTGTCCAGGCTCAGAATCTCGGCAACCTCAGCGCGAATCCGTTCGATCCCGACTCCACTGGCAATCCCTTCGGCAAGGGAAGTCCGCTTGCGCCCAACGGACTCAACAACCCATTCAGTCCCTTCGGCAGCCCGTTCAGCAACCGGTCTGCGACCAATCCCTTTGCCACGGATGCGCCGCGGCTGTACGACCAGGGCGGGAACTATCGCGGCAAGCTCAGTGCCAATCCGTTCGATCCGGATTCGACCAGCAATCCCTTCGGCCGATACGGTTCGCCGTTTTCGCCGGACTCGATCAACAACCCGTTCGGCGCCGGCAGTCCGTTCCGCCCTGATTCGCCGAACAATCCCTACGGCAAGGGCTGGCGGATCGAGGGAAGCCGGTGAATCAGAAAAGAGCCGATGGTTAACGGCGTCTAGCTTATGGCCCGAACGAGACATGAGCAACGAAATGCGAGAGACATGCAACGCAAACAGGCTAATCCGGGCCACCTCAAGCTGACACCACAACTATCTCTGTCAACCAACGGGCAGATTGCGCGATACGAATGACGCTTCACGAGAAACGGTCCGTGCCCTTCGCGCCAGTGGATGGTGGGAGTGGAAAGAGAAGCCGATGCACGGTCACGGACGAACGGTCAATCCAAGGCGACGGAAGTCTTCATCGAACGTGAAGCAAGGAACATGATCAAGGAGCGAAGTGACCAGGACGAACGAAATGGCATCGCAGAACGACAACCGATGATCGCGGGCATATGTCCGAAATATCTGCTCCGCCTCCTCCCGGACGCGGTCGCCGTATGTGACGATGCGAAGCCCAGGCTTAACCTCGTCAAGAAACGCCAGCGCGGCTCGGGCATCGCGCCGATAGCGCAGCAGTGTCACTGTTTCGCTGATGATATCCCAGGTGGTGCACCACGTAGTTCCGGCGGAAGCCGATTCCTCCACAAGGATGCGTGCCCGCGTGTGGTTGGCGTCCTTCGGATCGAGGCAGGCATAGAAGAATGACGTATCGCAAAACGCCAGAGCGGGGATGGTCATCAGCGGATCGCGCCACGCCGTCCGTAGAGATGGGTCTTGACACGGGAAGAGATCGCGATCTTCCGCCCTCGACGCTTCGGCAGTTTCTTCATCAAGCGAAGCAATTCGCGGGCGGCCGCTCCCGGCTCAGGCGCGGGCTGGGCCGCGCGCAGTTCAGCCACGACCTCGTCATGCAACGTGATTTGTACGCTCGCACCGGCGTCCTGCCTGACCTTCCGCACCAGTGCCGGCAGCCGCTTCCGCGCTTCGCTGATCGAAAGCTTCATGATGATCTCCGACCGAATGTCGGCAATGTACAACGGTGTACAATCTCTGTCAATCCGCGGGTTGCTTGCAGGAGACGAACGACGCGTCGCGAAAAACGGCCCCGTGCCGTTTGCACCGCTGGAGAGGGGAGTGCAAAGAGAGGGAGTCGGTGATAGGACAGCGCCGGGCAAACGAGGAACGAACCGACGAGCACCGAGTGACGCGATGGAAAAGGGCCGATGTGTGATGGTAAGACCCGACCCCACGACCCCAGAACCTGGGTCGGAGGGAGGGAGCAAAAGTCAACGAAGACGTTGCTTAGAGCGTGCCAAATGCGAGACGCGCGAGGAGAGACCGGCAATGCGCGACGGGACCTGCTCAATGTGTGATGGCAAGCCTTGACACACAAAGCTGGATGCGATCAGGTCGAAACTGGCGAATAGAGATCCACTCCGGGAATCTTCTGGAAGTGGGCATCGAGACTGTACACGCGACAATCATGCTCGATCGCCAAGGCAGCGATGATCAGGTCCGACAGTGGCAAGGTCACGCCCCTGCGAAGCAGATACGCCGAGAGGTCGCCGGTCTGCAACCAGGTGGATTGGGTGACTTCATAGTACGGCAAGGCCAGGAGGGCATCGGAGAGGAAACCCCGTTCGGACTGTGTTCGGCAGCCTTGGAGCAATTCGGCCAGCACCACCCCGACGAGAGCAACCTCATCGGCGTCGACGAGTAGGTCGAGGGCGGACTTTTCCGGGGAGTCGGGGCGGTTGAAGAAGGGAATCCAGACAGAGGTGTCAGCGATGACCATGCCGGCGGCGTTTCAAGGAGGCTTGATGGCGGATCTCGGCCCGTTCCAGCTTCTGCCAGGCAAGGTCAAGATGGATTTTGCCGCTCAAAGACTTGAGCTGATCCAATTTCTTTCTGCGAATCAATTCCGCCGCCGCCTGATGGATGGCATCGGTCTTCGTCTTGGCCGAGGTTGCCTTCATGAGTTGGGCGATGAGCTTCTCATCGAGATCTAGCGTAGTGCGCATAGCCATGCTCCAAAAGATATGCCTGCATCGTATGCATGGACCATGCAGATGTCAATCATTGTCGCTCCACCTGGCTGAGGCGCCGCGAGCAAATACAAATTCGCCCTCCCCCCTTTGCGCCGCTGGATGGAGGCATGAGCCGGAATCGCGAGAGGGGGGAGGGTGAGCGAAGACAATGGGTGAACGAAGCTCCCCGCCTTTGTAAGCCGGGGCTGGGGGAGGTAGAGGGCGAGACGGCGGGCCTCTTGGCGAGCGTCCCCACATGGCTGCTACATGGGGGAGTGAGGGGAAAAGTCCCATGTCTGATTGCAAGACCCGACCCCCAGAAAGGGGCGCAAAGAAAATCGACGGTTGTTCGCCTCCAAGTATCGATTGATGCTCCCGACCGAAGACGAGCTGCGCCGCGAACTGGAGCGCGAAAAACACATGCTGCTGGAAACCGCAGGGCGTCGGAAGTCTCCGCGAAGGAAGCCGTCGTCATGACCGATCAATCCGAGCATCTTCAAGGTGTGTGCGCAAGCCATGATGCCATAACCACGGGGTGGAGATGCTGGTGCTGGTCCGCCGGGCGAACGAATACAACGTCGACGTGCCGTTTGCGCCGGTGGATAGCCACAGGACGATCAAGATGAGGGATCGAGCTATTTCGTCAGCCACCGGACGGTGATCCGATGCTCGACCGCGTGAAATTCAGGATCGCTCGTCAGGACCGTTGCCGACAGGCGGTGGGCCGTGGCGATACAAAAGGCGTCCGCATAGGAGACCGCATGCTCGCTCTTGATCTCCGCCGCGTCCCGCACCAATGCCAGATCCACGGCCACCAGTTCGATGGGCAATTGTTCCAGAAGATGGAGGGCTTCAGCGGCGCGGGCCGCACCGACCTTGCGCTTGACGATGTAGAAGAACTCGCCCCAATTGACCCAATTCAGAAAGGCTTTGGTCCCGGCCCGCTGCTGCTCATACAGGGCGGCGCGGACCTTTTCCCAACCCGGTTCCTTATGAAAGAGACTGACCAGCGCGAAACTATCGAGGACGAGGTTTTTGCTCACGGCGGGCCTCCTCTCGATGCTCGCGACGAAGATCGTCCGTCAGGGAGAACCTGCCCGTGAGAAAGCCCGTGGCTGCCGCAATAGGGTCTTCCGGAGCCGGCGCGATAACCAAGCGCCCGCCCTCTTCGATCAATTGGACCTTGCTCCCCGCCTTGAACCCGAGTTTGCGCCGAAGTTGCC
>CAZZPI010000147.1:0-6538 GCA_964655865.1 uncultured Nitrospiraceae bacterium | reverse complement strand
ACGGCGCCCACGTCATGGGTGGTGCCGTCGACGCGCACGCGGACGAAGCCGCGCTTCTGGATATCCTCGAAGAGGTCGCGAAACTCTCCCTTGCGCCCCCGGACCAGCGGCGCCAGCACTTCGATCCGGGTGCCTTCTTTTAAGGGCTTGGCGGTCAGCACCATGCCTCCAACGACGATCAGCTTTCCCTTATAAGAGAGGGGTGAAGCCTTGAGTTGGAGAAAGGTCACGGTGCGGTCCACGCGGTCCTCGAGGTCGCGTGGAACCACGCGAACTCCGCCGCAGCCTATCATCATGGTGATACATACAGAAAACAAGACCCATGTGCTGGCTCGTTCCATCGCCCCTCTTTCACTCCTCGCTGTTACAGTCAGCAAGACAGGTGCCGAATGCTCGCTCCTCATCATAGACAGAAGCGTTGGACAATCACCAGATTAGGGTGACGCTCCGGCGCAGCTTTTCAACCACCTTTCGAAGACTTGGGGGAGATTTCCACAGTCCGGCGGATACGCTGCGGCATGGAGCGACAGTGGGCATACCCGACAATTTGATTTATCTTGGTGAGTGCCCTGGCTTGATCGATGCATTCCGTCGTGTGCGTGTGGAACGATGTCGCACAGCACTTGTTCCTTGCCAGGATTGTTGGTACCGCACTCTTCGGTGGATCGCTCGCCATGATCCAGATGCCAGAAGCAAGTTATCAAGGCCCACTCCCGCCTCTGACGGAGGACGAACGTGTTCTGGAGCGAGAACTCCGGGTTTCCGTAGAGGTACTTGCAGGCCGAATCGGCGAGCGCAACGTCTTCAGGCATAACGCACTGGTCCAGGCAGCCGATTTCATCAGGATGAGGTTGTCTGAGCTCGGTTACGAGGTGCGCGGGCAAACGTACGACGTGGGAGGCATGGCCTGCGAGAACATTGAGGCGGAGGTGCGCGGCAACGTCACTCCGGATGACGTCCTGCTGATCGGCGCGCATTACGACTCCGTGGAGGGCAGTCCCGGGGGAAACGACAATGGGAGCGGCGTTGCCGCGATGCTCGCCCTGGCCCGCCTGTTTGCTAAGAGTCAGCCCGCCCGCACGGTGCGGTTTGCAGCCTTTGCGAACGAGGAGCCGCCGCTGTTTCGCACTCGCCACATGGGGAGCCGCGTCTATGCCCGCCGCAGCCGCGAGCGCGGCGAGCACATCGTCCTCATGCTGAGCTTGGAGACGATCGGCTATTACTCAGATGAGCCGGGAAGCCAGCGTCTTATGTTTCCGTTGAACTTTTTCTATCCATCGACCGGGAACTTCATCGCCTTCGTCGGCAACGTGGAGAACGGACCTTGGGTTCAGCGACTGGTTGGATCGTTCCGGCGCCACGCTCAGTTTCCCTCCGAGGGAGGCGCGCTCTGGGGTTGGATGCCCGGCGTCGGCTGGTCCGACCACTGGGCGTTCTGGAAAGAGGGGTTCCCTGCGGTGATGGTGACTGACACGGCGTTGTTCCGATATCCTGCGTACCACTCTCGCGCCGATACCCCGGACAAGATTCAGTATGACCGCCTGGCTCGAGTCGTCTCCGGCCTGCACAAGGTCATTGCGGAATTGAGCAATGGTTCCTGACGGCACTGTAGTGTCTACTCTTGTGCGCCCGCTTCCGTAAGAGTGGGCAAGGAAAGACGACAGACGAGTACGAACGGCCGGGGAGGCGAGTTATTGAGCATGGTGAGTTGTACCGGTACTGGCCATGTAATCACTGCCTCAGCCCGCCTCAGGCGGCACGCATTCGGTTCGCGCGGGGCCAACACGAGCGCCCGAAATTTGTGTTACCATGCAAGTGCGTCATCCATACCGGATCAAGGAGGAAAAGACGGAACATGGGTCAAGAATCGAACCGGTCACTCACCTTCGACGAAAAGAAAGCCGCCGAAGCCGCGTTTCGCGGTTTGCCGCTCAACCTCGCCTGGTCGGAAAGCGCCCAGGCGATTTACCACGGCATCGTTGCAGAAACCGGAGGTCGCAATATCCTCGAGCTTGAAGAGAGAGAAGAAGCCGGAGAACTGGAAGGCGCTCTATCCTAACCTACGCGGAACACGGGCAGCCTGTGCTCCGCATCCAATCTCCTATCCGTTCCGCCAATAGATCCACAGCAGCACGGCGACGATGACTGCCGCAAGAATCAACTCGAACATTTCCGCAGTCATCGATAGGTGGGCATATCCGGACATCGGACTCCACGTCATGACTTGCGCTTGATTCCAGCCTCTTTCAGCAGCTCAATCAACTGATCGAGAAAGCCGCGCTGGCCTGGTTGCAGTTTCGTCCGAGCGATGGCGATATCGAACCAGGCGCCGCGATCCACCTCGGGAAACTCCTGCATCGTCCCGGAGTGCGGCGGCCATTCAAGCGAGAAGGTGTTGCTTTTCACGGTGGCGGCATCGAGGTCGCCCTCCACCGCCCAGGCCGATACCACTTTGCCGCTCGGCTGCCTGATAGGCGACAGCGGGCGAAACGAGCCGATCACTTCAGAGCCGGTTTCTTCACGGAACTCGCGCCTCGCGGTGGCCAGCGGATCGTCCCCTTCGCCGTACTCGCCCTTCGGGATCGACCAGGCGCCGTCGTCCTTCCGGGTCCAATAGGGTCCGCCCGGGTGGACGAGAAACACCTCGACCTGGCCCCCGCACGTACGGTGAAGCAGAATCCCTGCGCTTTGCTTCTTGGTCATCTACGATTTCTTCGACCAGATTCAACATCAAACACCGAGATCCAATTATGGCGTGTAAGCGGTATCGCGTGGACGCTCTCTAGCCGCCCGGCAAAAGATTTGTTACTCTCTCGCGCGCCGAGTTGGGGCCTTGAGACCTCCGTGCCGACAACCCTCCAAGCATTTATCGTCATCTTTGTAGCCGGCGCCTTGCTGCGGTCGTTCGCTGTCCTCACGAAAACCCATGCGGAGAAGCTCGCAACGCTGGTCTTTTCCATCAGCCTTCCCGCCACGATTCTTGTCTCACTCGACCATACTGCTTTCGCCCCAACGGCCTGGAAACTTCCACTTGCCGCGTGCCTGATCACTCTTCCGATGCTCCTGGTTTCCTGGCTGCTCGGCCGACTACTCCGTCTGCCAAGGCCGACTCAGGGCAGTTTTCTCATCGCCACCGGCTGCATCAATTCCGTCTACTTCGCCTATCCGGTCGTGCTGGCGACCTTTGGAGATGAAGGCTTGGCCCAAGCGGTCCTCTTCGACCTCGGCCAAACCACGCTGACTATGACGGTGATATACGGCCTCGCCGTCTGGCACGGAACCGCATCACCGACAGTGCGATCGGCCGCGGCTCGCTTTTTCTCGGCTCCTCCGCTCTGGGCCCTGTGCCTCATTCTTGCCCTGAAGCTTGGCGGTCTGAGCCTGGCGCCCTGGCTCCGTGCCCTCCTGACCCCGGTCCATATGACGACCACGCCTCTCGCGAGTTTGGTGCTGGGACTTTCAATCAGCTTCGCCGCGGTGCGTCAGACGATGTTGTTGTCCTCGCTAGGCGTGGCGGTACGCATGGGCGGCGGGCTGCTCCTTGGACTCGCAGCGGTGTTCTTGCTGCACCTGACCGGTGTGGAACGGGCGATCGTGATCGTGGTCGGCGCGATGCCTTCCGCGATCAACACGATCATCTTCGCCGCTGAAGCGCATCTCGACGAACAACTGGTCGCCTCCGTCGTGGCCCTTTCGATCTGTGTCGGGATCGCCGCCCTTCCGTGGCTCCCCCGACTTATCTATTTCCTGCTGGATTAGGTTGTTATGCACGCAACCTTGAGGTGAGCCATCCGGATGGCCTTGGACGATGACAATGCGTTTAGCCATAGTTGACGCCGAGAAGCGTATGTCGTGACGCGGCGGCAAAGTTCTCAGTCCTCAGTTGTCAGTTGTCGGATCCGGAAACTGAAGACTGCAGACTGACGACTGACCACTCTTCACCAGCCCCGAACCAGGCTTCACGATTCAGAACAGCGGATGGGGCGCGTGGCCGAAGCGCGGGCTCTCGATCGTCGTCCCGGCATTTCCGATGATCCGCCAGGTGCCATCCTCTTTCACGAGGTAGTGCACCTCCTCAAACCAGCTATCGACCGTCACCTTTTGCCCGGTCTCGTTCGCATGACCCCAGAGGGCTCCGGTGCACTTGACCTCTGCCCTCACTTCCCCATCAACCTGCGCGGTTTTGATTTCCGTAAAGATGTGCCTTGAGTGGAGCTTGTGGTGGTACTCGAAAATCTCCTCCCAGAGCCGTCTGGCATCGGACTTTCTGAGTCTGTGATAGTTGTACCGCTTGGAGTAGAAGGCCATCAGACCATCCACGTCGCGAGCCTGAATTGCCTGCTCCGCCCGATCGAACGCGCCGATTATCTCTTTGACGGTGGTCTCGTCCGCTGTGACCGCGGAGCCTGCGACGATCTCCACCATGGCCACGGTCGGTGTCGGCGGGCGGCACAGCGTCAGACTGAACACCCCCGCCACGATGGCCGTTACTCTAATGAAGCGCCGTTTCCTCATGAGCCCCCCTTCTTGTTCTTGGCGCGACAGAAGCCGCCGGTTCATGCACCCCAGGGCAATGGCGCGCGTGTCGTCCCAGCGGGCCATGCAGGTCCTGGCCCATGAAGCGGGGTCGCTTCGCGATGGAATTCATTCCGTCGCCATTCGGTCGCGCGGCGCTCGACACGGGAGGGGGCTCGAACCACCTCCCTTCCCGTACCCACTTAGTCGATCTGGATCGCGATGGATTTTTTCTTGGCTTCTTCGGTCTTCGGCATGCGAATTTCCAATACACCGTCCTTGAATTGCGCCTTGATCTGGTCGGCCTTGACCTCGCAGGGAAGCTGCACGCTTCGCGCAAAGGAGCCGTAGGATCGTTCTCGCCGATAGTAGTCCTTCTCCTTTATCTCCTCTTCCTTTTTCTTCTCGCCCTTGATCGTCACCACATCGCCGGCCACCGTTACCTCGATGTCTTCCTTGCTCAACCCAGGCAGATCGGCCTTCACGACCATCTCGTCCTTTTCCTCGAACAAGTCCAGCGAGGGAGCTTTCAGCGAAATTGTCGGGAACGGCCATCGTTCCCCGAAGAGGCTGGGGAACGGGCGCCGCCAGAAATCCTCCGCCAGACGATCGAACCAGCGGTCGATCTCTCCCCAGCGCGGAACGATCTCAGCCGGTTTCCTGACCGCAACCTCCTTGGATTCTTTACCCTTCTGCTTCTCCTTCGCCATGATCTTCCTCCTTTCTGATTCGTCGCGACCTCAATATTTGATGGGTCGCCTCGCCCTGTCAGGCTTTTGCCCACCTCATGGGCGGATTTCCAGTTGATTGACGACCTCATCCACACCGAAGACGTACCACGTGTCGTATTCCGCCATCTCTTTCTGCGACGCAGTAGGCACATCTCCTTCAAGCACCACCACGGATCGCCGGGCGGTCACACGGATACGGTCAACGTTCACGAACGGATTCTTCTTCAGCACGATTCGCACGGCTTTGGCAAGCTCCTCATCCGAATCCGGCTGCTCCGGGACGACCTCCATGCCATTGATGACATCGCGACTCCCAGGAACCCACCAGGCGAGCACCCCCGCCAATCGCTTCTGCATGAGGCTGGTGACATGGTCGTCGAGGAGCACCACGCCGTCGGTCACGGACACCCTGATCGCTCCACGGGGCTCCTCGGTGACCTCCCGGACCACTTCAAGCCGGCCTTTGCGAATCACGTGAATCGAACAATTCAACAGCGTCGGCTCCTGGATCAGCGCATCCCGCACCGCATCGAGAATGGCGCCGTCGCCCATCCGCGTCGATGGAGCCACATGGAGTCGATCGACAATACCGCTCACTCCCGGAACGGCAACAGCCAGTTCCATACAGAGCTTCTTTGCAGCGATATGCTCGACTTGCCCTTCCAGGGTGAGCACACCATCGTGGAACTCCATCTGGACGGGGTGTTTATGCAGATTGATCCTCGGCTCACGCTCGAACGCCGCACGCACGGCCTTCAGCACCTGAGCCGCATCGGTCTTTCTCTGAGCCTTCTGTACCACCTTGACCATCGCAGCCCTCCTCGCAGAATTTTTAAAAAGGCCTCCGGCCCTCTCGATCTGTCCACCGACATTACCTCGCCGAAGAATTGTCGCGGGGCAAGCCCGCTTGCGGCGCCCAACCATTCCCTCGGCTGCCCGGCCAGAGACGCTACCAGAGCCCAAAGCTCACATCCTTAAACGAGATCGCCTCCCACTGCTCCGTTTCCCAATCCAGTATCGCAATTTGAACATCGGAGGGAATCACTCGCAGCCCCTTTGGACGAACCCAGGCTCCCGACTTCTGCGACTTGAAATAGAGATGCGGGCGGGATTGGGCGTAGTCACGTTCACGAAACAGCTCGAGCAACTGTAGGGCTTCAGCCATTGTCATGACGGCACCTCCTCCGCTTGAGATGAGGTGTCTCTAGAAAATCGAGAGTGCAACACCAATGCCACGAGTGTCCTGAGTCTGAAATCCGCACAAGAAATCGTGGACGCCAGACCCCTCTTTC
>CAZZPI010000146.1:0-6540 GCA_964655865.1 uncultured Nitrospiraceae bacterium | reverse complement strand
CCACCCCGGAAGCTGGGTGATGAGCTCGATCTTCGGGGGGGAGGGATCGGGATAGGCGACGATGTCAAGGATGTGGAAGGCGTAGAGCCCGGCGAACAAGAGGGCGAGCCCGAGGGCACAGATGAGAAACCGCTGGACGAGGGAAACTTCAACGATTCGCGCGATCATCGTCTCGTTCGGTGGCTGGCCTCGCGCCCGGCGTGGGTCTCAGCCTTTGACTTCTTGCCCTTTGATGAGCACGGCTCCCTTGACGACGATGCGCTGGCCGGAGCTCAGGCCCTCCAGCACGCGGAAGTATTCCGGCGAGACGTTGGAAACTTTCACTCCTTGCTTAATGTAGTGCCCGGGCGAATCCTCCACATAGACGAATTGTTTGCCGTCGATTTCGAGCACGGCCTCCTTCGGAACCGTGAGGAATGACGCCGCGTCGCCGATATCCAATCGGAGGCGGGCGAACATCTCCGGCTTCAGCCGTCGGGCTTCATTATTGACCCAGGCGCGGACTTTGATGGTCCTCGTGTTGGGATCTACGACATCGCCCACCGACGCCACCGCCGCGGGAAAATCGACGCCGGGATAGGCTTCCACGTTCACGCGACCGACCTCGCCGACCTTCACCAGTGCCAGGTCCCGTTCATATACATCCGCGACTACCTGCAGCGTGTCGAGATCCGCGATGGTAAACAGCACCTGATCCGGGTCGCCTCCGACTGATTGTCCTGGGGTCACCGCACGCTCGACGACGGTGCCGGTTAACGGACTCTTCATTTCGAATCGGGACGTGATGCGTTGCTGATCGAGCGGCTTCTCCAATTCCGCCGCGGGCACCCGCAAGGACAACAAACGTTCCTTGGCGCGACGAAATTCCGCCCGCGACTTGATCAAGTTGTTCTCCGCCTGCTTGAGGTCCTTCTGAGGAATCGCCTTGTTTTCGTAAAGATCCTTCGCCAGCTCGTAGGCTCTCGTATCGTATTGGAGCTCCGACGCTTCCTTGACGAAGTCGGAATAGGCGCCGGTGATATCAGGGCTGTCGATGACGAGCAGGGTGTCGCCTGTCTTCACACGATCCCCGAGATGAGCCCGCACCTCCACCACTCTCCCCTGCAAGGGCGACGAGATTTTGGAGTAGCGATCCTCGCCGTATGCGATCTTGCCGGCCAACACTAACTCCGGCTTGATCTGGCTTGGCTCCACGATCGCCGTCTCGATGCGGGGTCCGGCGGATCCGCTCGTGTCGGGGCCGGCCGAAGGCTGGGGTGTCGCCGCATTGGACTGGGGGGGTTCCTGTCCTCGCCCACAGGCGGCGACCAACAAGATGGCCAAGGCCAAGGATAAGGTCGACGCCGTGAGGCCCAGGACCGACGGCGGCTTCCCAGGAGATGAATCAAGACCTTGAAGCTTAAGCTTGAGCATTACGACGTAATCTCCCTGCCCACCGCACTTTCCAACTGGAACAGGTTCCGCTGGTAGGTAAACAGCGCCTCGATGAAGTTCTGCTGGATCGTCCGCGATGTCCGCGCCGCGTCAAGCAGATCGAGGATCGTCATGCCCCCGCGTTCATAGGCCCGCTCAACGATAGTAAAGGTGGCGCGGGCATCATCCAAAATCCCACCCAAGTAGGCTTCGACGAGGCGGCGGCTCTGCAATAGATTCTTATAGGCCACGTCGACTTGGTTCTCGACCTGATTGATGGTCTTGGACAGATCCGCCTCCGCCGTCTGGAGCGCGACTTCCGCCTGGCTGATCCCGCCCTGATTGCGATTGAACAAGGGGAGCGGCACTCCGAAATTCAATGCCACCTGTTGCTGGTTGTCGGGACCCTGGGGACCTTGAATGGCATAGCCCGCGCCGACCGTGAGATCCGGGAAGCGGTAGGCCATAGCCAGTTTCAAATCCGCCTCTCGTTGCGAGTACGTGAGCCGCTTGGCGCGGATGTCCGGTCTGATCTCGATCGCAGAAACCCGCAGCGCCGCGATGTCCGGGTCGACTCGCCGATAGTCAAGGTCCGTGGTCAGCTCGAGTCCGGTCGTCGGCGAGAGCCGCAACAACTGGCGCAGGTCCGCACGAGCCGATTCAGCTTCCTGCAGCGCCTGAATCACTTGTGACTGGAAGTCCACGACTTGCAGTCGGATGCGAATCAAGTCCACCTCGGCGATATAGCCTTTCTTGAAGCGTATCGTGTTGATGTCCAAGATGCGCGAGAACCGGTCGCGATTCTCCTCGGCCAGGGCCAATCGCCGTTGGGCCAACTGGACCCGGAAGTAGGTGTCTTTGAGCGTGAATGCGAGTTGACGCACAGCATCTTCGAAGGCCGCTTCGACGGAGCGGGTGCCGAAGCCGGCGCTTTCGATCCGATAACCGCGCTTGCCGGCCATCTCAAAAAGTTGCTGGACCTGCGTGAAGACCTGCCCGCTCTTCGCCGCGGTTTGTCCTTGTGTGTAGGCGCTCAACGTGCCGACGGACAGGACGGGATTTGGAAAAAGCCGGGCGGTAATCTGTTGCCCCATCGCGTAATCGATCCCGTACTTGACGATCAACAGATCCAGGTTCTGACGAAGAAACAGCGCGAGGGCGTCGTTGAGGGTCAAGCGGACGACATGGGGCATGGGTCCATCCACCCGAACAGGTACGTCGGCGGCCAGCGCGAAGCCCCACCCGCAACCCCAGGCCAAAAGAGTACACGCCAGCATGAGCCGGTGAGAAACTGCACCCCCGGAATTCACGATGCCCTTCCACCTCCCCGAATATGCACTCGGCTGCATAACACGGTCATTATACCGGTAAGTTCAGCCAATGAAAACAACCTGTTAGAAAGGGGTTGTTCACTCCGCATTCCACTTCGCTGAGAGACACGGCGTACATTTCAGTATCCTTCAAGAGTTCCGGATGGCCCTTTGGATGTTCGGACACGGATCAAGTCGTTACGGGAGTAAACACGGAGGCGAGGTTCACGTTCCAGAAATCTGGATTCGAGAAGGCGAACGGACTCTAGCGGGCCAGTGCGGCTCAACTCTCGAGACCGACCTTCGAACTCACGGCGCGGAGATGCTTGCGTGCACGCACAGTGGCTTGATGCTTTCTGAGAAGCTCTCGTCGGATGACGTCGCGGTCTTCGGCTACGATGCGCACCAAGCGGTCGTTGTCCTCCGCGTGGTACCTGACAAGCTCGGTCAGTTTGGCCAACTGCCGCTCGAGACGGTCCAGTCGCCACTGCAAGTCTTTCATGCTGGGGGTGGCGCCGCTGTTGGATTTGGCTAACGCTGACAGGACGACATCGCGTTTCATGGATCGGATTCCTCTCCTTATGTTCGCACGAGCCGTGGACTTTAGTCGAGCTGGGTCGTGTTGCCAGCTAGTATCAGCTCAGTTCGCGGCGAAGTCAACGATTTCGCTCGCTTTCCATTTAGGTCTCATCCTGTTACAATGCGCCCGTCATGAAAGGCGTCTTCACCATGATTCTAGCGGGAGGGAAGGGCGAACGACTACATCCATTGACCGAACACCGCGCCAAACCCGCCGTGCCGTTCGGCGGAAAGTACCGGATCATCGATTTTACGCTGAGCAATTGTCTGAACTCCGGCCTTCGACAGGTGGCCGTCCTGATCCAATACAAATCCCATTCGCTCGACCGGCACATTCGGAGCGGATGGAACATTCTGAACACCGAGTTGGGCGAGTACATCGCCTCCGTTCCCCCCCAGCAGCGGATCAGCGAGGACTGGTATCGCGGGACCGCCGATGCGGTCTATCAGAACCTCTTCCTGCTGGACAGCGAGCACCCGGAACTCCTGCTTATCCTGGCGGGAGATCACATCTATAAGATGAACTATGAGGATATGTTCCATTGGCTGCTGGCCAAGCGGGCGGACGCGGTCGTCGGGGCCATCGACATTCCGATTCAAGACGCCAGCCGGTTCGGGGTCATCGGCGTCGATGAAGATTTCCGCATCGTGGACTTCCAGGAAAAGCCCCAGAACCCGATACCGATCCCCAACGATCCGACCCATGCCTTCGCCTCGATGGGAATCTATCTCTTTCGCGCGCAGGTGATCCGTCAACACCTCATCGACGACGCCAAGGAAGAATCGGCCCACGACTTCGGAAAAAACATCATCCCACGCATGATCAAGGAACGACGTGTGTACGCGTTTAAGTTTCAGGATGAAAACCGGAAGGCCGTCAAGTACTGGCGTGACATCGGGACGCTCGACGCCTACTGGGAAGCCAATATGGATCTCGTCGCGGTGGACCCGCTCTTCAATCTCTACGACCGGCAGTGGCCGATCCGTACTTATCAGGGGCAGTACCCACCAGCGAAGTTCGTATTTGCCCAGGACTTCCAAGGCGGGCGCATGGGCCTCGCGCTGGACTCCATCGTCAGCGGGGGGTGCATCATTTCCGGCGGGCGCGTGCAGAACTCGGTCCTGTCCCCGAATGTGCGCGTCATGGACCACGCCGATGTGCGGGAGTCCGTCGTCATGGAGAACGTGGTCGTGGGCGAACACGCGAAGATCCGGCGGGCCATCGTCGATAAGGACGTCGTCATTCCTCCCAAGACGGAAATCGGGTACCATCCGAACGAGGACCGTCAGCGGTTCACGGTGGCGGATTCGGGGCTGGTCGTGATCACTAAAGGAACGAGATTGAATGGCGCCGTCGATTCATCCGGTTGACCTCGTCAACACCCTCCGCCACAAGCACCTCACCCCCGCCATCGTCTTTCTGACTTCTCGCCGTGCCTGTGATGAAGCCATGCAGGCCTTCGAACGGGCGCAAACATTCCTCCCGCCGCTCAGACAGCAGGCGATCGCTTCGGTGCTGCAGGACGTGATGGCGCAGTATCCCAGCATCGCGGAACATCCGCTGCTCCCCACCGTGCAACGCATCGGCGTCGCGGCTCATCACGCCGGGCATCTCCCCTCGTGGAAGATCGCCGTCGAAGAGCTGATGCGCAACGGCTGCCTGGACGCCGTGTTCGCCACGACGACCCTGGCCGCCGGTGTCGACTTCCCTGCCCGCACCGTCGTCGTGACGCAGTCGAGCGTGCGAAAGACACGCGACTTCACGGAACTCACGGTCGGCGAGATTCAACAGTTGGCCGGGCGCGCGGGACGCCGCGGAAAAGATCAGGTGGGCTTCGCGATCATCACGCCGTCGCCCTACATCGATCTCGATGTGCTCACGAAGGGGCTCACGGGCCATCCCGAAGCGATCGACAGCCAGTTCGTGATCGCGTATCCGATGGTGCTGAACCTGCTCAAAGCCCATCCGCTGGAACAGATCCAACCGATTCTGGCGAAGAGCTTTGCCCAGTTTCAGTTGAATCAGCGGGCCGAGCAGTTGGAGCGCAAGCTGGACCATCTATACGAGCAGATGCGGCCGTACGGGCCTCGTGTCTGCACCGATTGGATCACCCAGTGGCAGGTCTTCGACCACGCCCGCCGCCACAAACCACAGCGGGCCCATCCAAGCAGGAGCGAACCGCCCGAACTGCGGGCGCGCCTGCATTTCCTGACGCCGGGGAGGGTGATCGGGCTCCCGCGCGGACGCGGGATCGTCCTTCGGCAATACCGGAGCAAGGGACAGAAGAGCGCGATGGTGACGATTCTGAGGCCGGACGAAGCGGTGACGGAATGTCCCGCCAGCGCCGTCACGCAGATTTTTGATCGTGTGTACGAATGTCATGAAGCGCCGGCATATCCCTGGTGCACCCCCGAAAGCTTCGACGGCCTTGTGCAGCACCTTCAGGAGTTGCCCAGTCGATTACCGATCCTGCCGATCCTCACCCATGAGGAAGAGGAGATGCAGGCTCAGGGCGCCGTTGCGAACACCCTCGGCGATTTTCCTTGTCCGACCTGCCCTTCCCGTCCGGCCTGTCAGAAAGACCATGCCCAAGCGTTGCGCCTGCGGCAGGAGATTCACCGACACAATAAATCCATTCAAGCGCTCCGGACCAGTCTCTGGCATCGCTTCCAGGAACGTGTGGAAACGCTGCAACACTTCGGCTACCTGACTCCTACCGCGCACCTGACTCCGGAGGGCGAATGGGCGAGGTTGATCAGGATCGACCACTCGCTGTTGATCACCGAGCTGATCAGGGCTGACGCGCTGTCGGCCATCGATCCGCCGACGCTCGGCGGCGTCATGGCCAGCATCGCTCATGACGATGACCGTCCCGGCGCGTTTCCCCGCGTAAGTGCGGGCCTTGCGTCGATGTTGGGACAGGTCCGCCGCCTGGCGGAATCTCTCGCTGCCTATGAAGATCCGCCTCTTTTGCGCGCGGATGTCGCGGGGCTGACGGAACGTTGGGTCGCCAATCCCACTCTGACATGGATCGGGTTGTGTCGGTCGACCACGATGGCGGAAGGCGACATCTATCGGCTCTTTGCGAGAACGATCGAATATCTCTCCCAGCTCCATACGTTGAAAGCGAGCCATCCATCCCTCGCGGAGACGGCCAGCCGCGCCATCGAGACGATGCGACGCGGGGTGCTGGAAGAACTACCGTGAATGAGGAGGTCACTGGTCAATGGTCATCGG
>CAZZPI010000145.1:6313-6542 GCA_964655865.1 uncultured Nitrospiraceae bacterium | reverse complement strand
TTCTTCGGGCGCTGGATGGCGGCGGGCTTCGTGGCCGGCGCGATCGCGCGCGCCTTCGCCGGCATCTTCGGGATGCGCGTGTCGGTGCAGTCGAACGTGCGCGTCGCCGAGGCGGCGCGGCAGGGCTTCCGCAGCGCCTTCGACCTCGCCTTCAAGGGCGGAGCGGTCACCGGCCTGATGGTCGTGGGCGCGGGCCTCTTCGTGCTCTCGCTGTTCGCGATGATGATGC
>CAZZPI010000145.1:0-6303 GCA_964655865.1 uncultured Nitrospiraceae bacterium | reverse complement strand
GGCCTCGGGCTGCTCGGTGTGGCGGGGTACTACTGGATCCTCACCGGCTGGCTCGGCAACAGCCCCGAGTCCGCGGTCGACGACCTCGTCGGGCTCGCGTTCGGCGGCTCGCTGATCTCGGTCTTCGCCCGTCTCGGCGGCGGCATCTTCACGAAGGGCGCCGACGTCGGCGCCGACCTCGTCGGCAAGGTCGAGGCGAACATCCCCGAGGACGACCCGCGCAACCCCGCGGTGATCGCCGACAACGTGGGCGACAACGTCGGCGACTGCGCCGGCATGGCAGCAGACCTCTTTGAGACCTATGCGGTGACGACGGTCGCGGCGATGGTGCTGGCCTTCACTCTGTTCAAGGGGCAGAGCGCGCCGATTCTCTATCCGCTGGCGCTCGGCGCCATGACGATCCTTGCCACCATCATCGGCATCCTGTTCGTGAAAGTGAGTCCGGGTGGCGGGATCATGCCGGCCCTATATAAGGGTCTTTTCGTCGCCGGCGGGATCGCCGCCGTGGCCTTCTACCCCATCACGATCAACATCATGGACGGCGTCGGAGGCGTCAGCGGCACGAATTATTATGTGGCGTCGCTGTTGGGTCTGGTTGTGACGCTGGCCATGGTCTTCATCACCGATTACTACACGTCGAAGAGTTTTTCGCCGGTGAGGGAGATCGCGAAGGCGAGCGAGACCGGCCATGCGACGAACATCATCGCCGGTCTGGCGGTGGGCATGCAGGCCACCGCCTGGCCCGTGGTCGTGATCGCGGCGGCGATATTGGTCAGCTTCTGGGTCGGCGGGCTGTACGGCGTTGCGGTCGCGGCGGTGTCCATGCTGTCGATGGCGGGGATCGTGGTGGCGATCGACGCCTTCGGCCCCATCACCGACAACGCGGGCGGCATCGCCGAGATGGCGCATCTGGGCAAAGAAGTGCGCAACATCACCGATCCGCTCGATGCGGTGGGGAATACGACCAAAGCGGTCACCAAGGGTTATGCGATCGGGTCGGCCGGATTGGCCGCCATCGTGTTGTTCGCGGAGTTCGCGCGAGAAGTGGCGGGGCACAGCCAGTCGGCTTCGGCCTTCGATCTTTCGGACCCGAGCGTGCTGGTCGGATTGTTTCTCGGCGGCATGTTGCCGTTCCTCTTCGGTGCGCTGTGCATGAAAGCCGTCGGTCAAGCGGGGGGACTGATCGTCGAGGAGGTGCGGCGGCAGTTCCGCACGATCAAAGGGATCATGGAGGGGACCGGCAAGCCGGAATACGGCACCTGCGTCGACATCGTCACGCAGGCGGCGATTCAAAAGATGATGATTCCGGGGTTGATCCCCGTCGTGTCTCCGATCCTGGTCGGCGCCATTCTCGGGCCACAGGCCCTCGGCGGCGTACTCGTGGGCAGCATCGTGACGGGGCTGTTCGTCGCGATTTCAATGACGAGCGGCGGCGGCGCCTGGGACAATGCCAAGAAGTACATCGAAGAGCAGGGCAAGAAGGGGAGCGAGACCCATAAGGCGGCGGTGACCGGAGATACCGTCGGCGATCCGTATAAAGATACGGCCGGTCCGGCGATCAACCCGATGATCAAAGTCATCAATATCGTCGCATTATTGATCGTATCGTTGATCGTCAGGTAGCGTGCGTTTTGAAGTGTCTCATAATTGACGATTGATTCACTGCACCATTGAATCAATGATCCGATGAACCAATGAATCACGGAGAAACCGCAGGCCGCCGCGCGTTTCCCCCCCCGGCTTGACGGAGGAAACGAGCCTGGAGTAAGGTGACAAACAGGAAGTCGACTTCTCGGAGAGCCTCATTTGGGTCCGGCGTGAGGCTCTTCGCGCCACCGGGAGGTACTCCGATGGAGAAACAAGAGCGGAAGCAAGAGCCCAGGCGAGAACCGCAGTCGAAGGAAGAGGTCAAGCCGAACCCCAAGGTCGTTGAAACCGGAAAGAAACTCAAAGAGGACATCGACAAGTTGGTGGATGAAATCGACGACGTCCTCGAAAAGAACGCTGAAGAGTTCGTGAAGAACTATGTCCAGAAAGGAGGGGAGTAAGTAAGAAACGCCTCCAGATTCGACCCTCCCGGGTTTTCTCTGTTTCCGTGCGCCGCTGTCCGACCGTTCGCTTCAACCTCTCAGGTCCCACTTCTTCGAGTTCCCGAAGCCGTTGTCACCGGTTTGACAAAGGGTTAGGGAGCCGATACTATCCCCTTACATCTCAACAAGTTGCGGAAACGTTCTCCTGAGGGGTGAAGTGCATGCTGCCGTCTAAGCTCTGGGTTGTTCGTCACTACGACACGGCAATGCGAGCGGCGCTTGCCGAGGCTCTCTCCATCTCTCCGGTCACGGCCTCAGTCCTATTGGGCCGCGGCGTCACTAGTGCCACGGAAGCGAACCGGTGGCTCTCATGGGAGCAGGCTGAGGTGCACGATCCCTTTCTCTTGCCCGACGTCGAACGGGCGGTGGATCGACTCTCGCATGCGATTGCCGGGGGAGAAAAGATTTGTTTCTACGGAGACTACGATGTTGATGGGGTCTCCGCGACCAGCCTATACCTGTCATTTTTTCAGTCGCTGGGCGCCAGGGTGGTGGCCTACATTCCTCACCGTCTGCGGGAAGGCTATGGGTTGAACGTCGAGGCCCTTCGACGGTTGCAGCGCGAGGGTGTGACGCTGCTCGTCACCTCGGACTGCGGCACCACGGCGGTCCAGGAGGTCGAAGCTGCGCGGCAGATGGGCATCGATATCATCGTCACCGATCACCATCAGACGGATCAGGCGTTGCCCTCGGCGCTTGCCGTGATCAATCCCCATCGCGCCGATTCGAGCTATCCCTTCAAAGGGCTGTGCTCCGGAGGGCTGGCTTACAAGGTCGCGCAAGCCTACACCGTGAAGTACGGCGAAGGGCCGCTGCCCCTGACGATGAACCAGGATCTCGTTGCGTTGTCGACCGTCGCCGATGTGGTGCCGCTCCAGGATGAAAACCGCGTGTACGTTCGCGAAGGGTTGGTACAGATCACGCGCGGAGCTCGGTGCGGGCTGCGCGCGCTCAAGCAAGTAGCGGGGGTCACGCGCGACTGTGTGCCCGATACCGTCGCCTTTCGGCTCGCTCCGAGGCTCAATGCGGCGGGGCGGCTGGCCGATGCCATGCTCAGCGTGCGCCTTCTGACGACCGAATCGGAGCGAGAAGCTCGGGAGTTGGCGGAAGAACTGGAACGATTGAATCGCGAGCGGCAGCAGATCGAGGACACGATCATGCGCGAGGCGCTGTCCGCGGTGGATGAGCACGCGACAAAGGACGGTATCGTGCTTGGAGATCGAAGGTGGCACTTGGGTGTGGTGGGCATTGTCGCCGGCCGTCTGGTCGAGCGGTTTCAGATGCCGACCGTGGTGATTGCCATCGATGAAAAGGGGATCGGGAAGGGGTCGGTCCGCACGATTCCCAGCGTCGACGTATACCAAGCTCTGTGCGCCTGTCGGGATCTCCTGGAAGGCTTCGGCGGGCATCCGAGCGCCGCCGGGTTGACGATTCGAGTATCGCGGATCCCCGAATTTCGCGAGCGCTTCGCGTCGGCCGTCAGGGACATCGCCGGTTCCCCGGTATCTGCAGCGACGCTACATCTGGATGCGGAAGTGCAACTGCCGGAGGTTACGCTGCAACTGGTTCGAGAGCTTAGCTCGCTCCATCCCTTCGGTGCCGGGAATCCCGAGCCGATGCTGGCGGTGCGAGGGTTATCCATCCTGAACGCCCGCGTCGTCGGGACAAAGCACCTGAAACTGAGCGTCCGGCAGGGGCGCTCCCTGACCTTCGACAGCATCGGCTTTGGATTGGGCGATTTGACCGGTCTGGGAATCGACCCCCGAAACCCGGTCGATCTGGCGTTTGTGCCTGAGCTGAACCACTGGAATGGCTATGACCGGATCCAATTGCGGATCCGTGACTTGCGAATGAGTGCCAGGGCATAGCAACACGATGCCGTACGAGACGGTCACGACCTTTGCGCAACTGATCGATCGGGTGAAGGCCTACCACCTGGACCCCGATCTCGCCTTTCTTCAAAAGGCCTACGACTTCTCCGCCCAGGCGCATGCGGGACAAACGCGACGATCCGGAGAACCATACCTCCAACATCCGCTCGCAGTAGCAGGCGTCCTGACCTCCCTGAAATCGGACGTAACAGCCGTCGTGGCAGGCCTGCTGCACGATACGTTGGAGGATACGCTGGCGACGCCGGAGGTATTGGAGCAGGAATTCGGCAAGGAAGTTCTTCATCTCGTGGACGGTGTCACCAAGATCGGGCGGATCACCTTCCGCAACTACGAGGAGAAGCAAGCCGAGAATTTTCGCAAGATGGTCCTCTCGATGGCCGACGACATCCGCGTCGTCCTCATCAAGTTGGCGGATCGCCTTCACAACATGCGGACCCTCGAGTATCTCGGCGAGCACAAGCGGCATGAGATCGCCGAGGAGACGCTCGAAATTTACGCGCCCTTGGCCAACCGTCTGGGCATCGGTTGGTTGAAGAACGAGCTGGAGGACTTGTGCCTGAAACATCTGAAGCCCGACGTCTACGAGATGCTGCGGGTGCGGGTCGCCAAACGCGATGAGGACCGGCAGCAGTATATCCAGGAAGTGATCGAGCTGGTTCGGAAGGCGATGAACGAGAACGGATTGCCGGGGGAAGTGTACGGACGCCCGAAACACCTCTACGGCATCTATCAAAAAATGGAAAAGCAGGCGATCTCGTTCGAGGAGGTCTACGATCTGGCGGCCTTGCGCATCATCACCGACACGAAGATGAACTGCTACGCGCTCCTGGGCGTCATCCATTCCTTGTGGCGACCGGTGCCGGGCCGCTTCAAAGATTACATCGCGATTCCCAAGTCCAACCTCTACCAATCGCTCCACACGACCGTGGTCGGCCCGAAGGGCGAGCACGTGGAATTTCAGATCCGAACTGAAGAGATGCATCGCGTCGCCGAGTACGGCATCGCCGCCCATTGGAAATACAAGGAGCAGGGACGGGTCGAAGAGAAAGACAGCAAGGCGTTCGGGTGGCTGCGTCAGTTCATCGAGTGGCAACAGGATTTGCCGGACAACCGGCAGTTCATGGACTCGGTCAAATTGGACCTCTTCCACGACGTGGTCTACGTGTTCACGCCGAAAGGCATGGTCAAGGAGCTGCCCAAAGGGTCGACACCCGTAGATTTCGCCTATGCGATTCATACCGAGATCGGCGATCACTGTGTCGGAGCGAAGGTCAACGGCAAGATCGTCCCGCTCAAACATCAGCTCGCCAGCGGCGACACCGTGGAAATCCTGACCTCGCCGACGCAAACGCCCCACAAGGATTGGCTTAAGTTCGTCAGAACCTCGCGTGCCAAGACGAAAATCAAGCATTGGATCAAGGTCGAAGAACAGCAGCGAAGCATCGAGATCGGCCGTCGATTGCTGGAAGCGGAGTTCCGACGGCATGAGCTGGCGCCGGCGCAGATGCTGAAATCGGAGGCCTTGCAGGAGGCGGCCCGTTCCATGGGTTTCGAGACGACGGACGAACTGGCCGCCGCCGTGGGGCTGGGGCGCGTGGCTGCGCCGCAGGTCGTGAACAGGGTTACGGGAACCGAGCCAGCCCGGGCGCCGTCCGCCAAGCCGGGGCCGACCCTCCCGCAGAAGCCGCCCGCCGGGAAATCTGACGACAAAGGCGTCAAAGTCCGCGGGGCACACGACGTGCTCATGCAACTCTCGCGGTGCTGCAATCCGATTCCCGGGGATCGCATCCTGGGCTATATCACGCGGGGAAGGGGCTTGACGATCCATACGGTGGACTGCCCGAACTTGGAGGCGTTGGATTACGATCGCGATCGCCTCGTCGAGGTCGATTGGGATCTGAGCGCACCGGGAACGCATCCTGTGAAAATATCGGTCCTCGCCGTCGATAAGACCGGCATGCTGGCGAACGTCTCCTCCTCGATCGCCGAGTGTCAGGCCAACATCAGTCGGGCGGAGATCACGACACGGGAGGATCGCAAGGCCATGCTCGACTTTACCGTCGAGATCGCCGACGTTGGTCAGCTCAATCGGGTGTTGAAAGCCATTGAACGCGTGGACGGTGTCATCACGGCGCGACGGGTTCGAGCCTGGCAGGACCGTTCCTGACCGGGGCGGGGCATTCACCCGACGAATGAGGTATCCCTGATGGGCGCATTGCTCACCAAAATCGGGGGGACGGCTCTGGGCGTGATCGCGGTGGTGGTGGGATTGGCCTATCTGGCCCACCGCCGTCAGAAATCGCTCCCCTTATCGGTCGTCG
>CAZZPI010000144.1:0-6601 GCA_964655865.1 uncultured Nitrospiraceae bacterium | reverse complement strand
ACATCAGCGAAGCCGCGATGAACGAGATCGCCGTCATCCTGCAACTGACGCCGCCCCAGGTATACGAGACCGTGACGTTCTACACGATGCTGACGCTCAAGCGGATGGGCAAGTTCCACATTCAAGTGTGTAAGTCGCTCATGTGCGCGCTTGTGGGGTCCGATATCCTCATCGAATGGTTGCGGAGAAAACTGGGCATTCGGCCGGGAGAAACGACGGCGGACGGGCTGTTCACGCTCAGCACCGTCGAATGTCTCGCCGCCTGCGGCACCGCTCCGATGATGCAGATCAACGACGACTACTACGAACGTCTGACGGAGCAGAAAGTCGATCAGATTTTGGCCGACTTGAAGCGTGACGGAACTTCTCCGTTGAAGAGCGGTCCCTTCATGTGGCCAGAAGCGGTGCGGACAGAATGAACAATGTAAAAATAAAAATGAAAAATTGTCCGGCCGAATGTTTTGCATTTTGCACTTTGCATTCTTAATTCGAGCACCATGCCTAAATACGAACCGATCTTGCTCAAGAACATGTTGCAGCCCGGTTACTCGGGCTCGCTCGCCGATTATGAACGCACCGGCGGATATCAAGCACTGCGAAAAGTGATGGAGAAAATCGACCCGCAGGACGTGACGGCCATGGTGATGAAATCCGGCTTGCGCGGCCGCGGCGGGGCCGGCTTCCCGACGGGGGTCAAGTGGGGATTCCTGCCGAAAGATTACGAAGGCCCTCGCTATTTGTGCTGCAACGCGGACGAGAGCGAGCCGGGTACCTTCAAGGACCGACAGTTGATGGAACGCGACCCTCATCAGGTCATCGAGGGGATCGCCATCGCGGCCTATGCCATCGGCGCGCAGTCTTCGTACATCTACATCCGGGGCGAGTTCGTGCTGGGAGCCAAGATCCTCGAACACGCCTTGGCTGAAGCGAGCGCTGCGGGGTACGTCGGCAAGAACGTCTTGGGCACAGGCCGGACGATCGATATTTGGGTCCACCGGGGCGCCGGGGCCTACATTTGCGGAGAAGAGACGGCGCTCCTGGAATCGTTGGAGGGGAAGCGCGGCCTGCCGAGGGTAAAACCGCCGTTTCCGGCGACCCACGGGCTCTACAATAAGCCGACCGTCGTCAACAACGTCGAGACGCTGGCCAACCTTCCGCACATCGTCAACCGCGGCCCGGAATGGTTCGCGTCGATCGGCTCGCCACCCAAGAGCACCGGCATGCGGATCTTCTGCGTCAGCGGCCACGTGAAGCGGCCGGGGAACTACGAAGTGCCGATGGGGATCCCCTTCCGCGAACTCATCGAGGAGCATGCAGGCGGGATGCGAAGCGACAAGTCGTTAAAGGCGTTTATTCCCGGCGGTGCCTCAGCGCCGTTTCTCACGCCGGATCACCTCGACGTGAAACTCGACTTTGAGTCGGTCGCCCAGGCAGGCTCCATGCTCGGGTCCGGCGGCGTGACCGTCATGGAAGAGGGAACCAACATGGTCTGGGCCGCGTTGCGACTGATGGAATTCTTCCATCACGAATCTTGCGGCAAGTGCAGCCCCTGCCGCGAGGGCAGCTCGTGGCTCGTGCAAACCCTCCGACGCATCGTGGCCAAGCGAGGCCGTGGCGAGGACCTGGAGACTCTCTCAGACCTCTGCCGAAACATCGCGGGGCGGACCGTATGCGCCTTCGGGGACGCGGAGGTCGCCCCGGTGGTGAGCACCCTGAAACACTGGCGGCACGAGTACCTGGAGCTCATCCACGCGGCCGACGTGGAGAATTTGTTGCGACCCGAACCGGCAGGGACGAGGCGCTGAGAAATTGGTCAATGGTCATGGGTCATCAGTCACTGGTAGGATGGCCCACTCATCTCGATCCTCCTCCACCATTGACCAATGACTAATGACTATTGACCAGTGACTTTTCAAATTGACGGTTGACGAATGAGGATCTCACCTACAGAGACGGTCCGCCTGACCATCGACGGCATTTCCGTCACCGTTCCGAAAGGCACGCTCGTGATCGAAGCGGCCCGGCGCGTGGGCGTGATGATTCCGCACTTCTGCTACCACCCCAAGCTGAAGCCGGATGCGAACTGCCGGATGTGTTTGGTCGAAATCGAAAAAATGCCGAAGCTGCAGACCGCCTGCAGCACCCTCGTCGCGGACGGCATGAGCGTGAGGACGGCAACCACCGTGGTGAACGACGCCCACAAGTCGGTGCTCGAGTTCATCCTGGCGAATCATCCGCTGGATTGCCCGGTGTGCGATCAGGGCGGCCGCTGCGATCTCCAGGACTTTTCCCATGAATACACGCTCACCACGAGCCGCTTCACGGAGCGCAAGCGCGTGTTCGAGAAGGAATACTTCAGCCCGCTCATCGAAACGCAGATGAACCGCTGCGTGCAATGCCTGCGCTGCGTCCGGTACTGCGACGAGGTCATGGACGTGAAGGCGTTGGCTCCGGCGGGGCGCGGCACCATGACGGAGATCAAGCATTTCGGCCAGCATCCGCTGGACTGTGAATTTTGCGGCGGATGCGTCCAGATCTGCCCCGTCGGCGCCATCACGAGCCGCCTGTCAATGTACGAATTCCGTCCCTGGATGTTGAAACGGGCGGACACGATCTGCGCCTATTGCGGCGACGGCTGCCAGATCACGATTCAGACCAAGAACAACGCCCTGATCGAGGTCAACTCGGCCTACGGCGCGGGCCGCAACAACGGGGACCTGTGCGCCCGCGGCTTCTTCGGCTTCCACGCGACGTCTCACCCGGATCGGCTCACCCATCCATTGATCCGCCGCGACGGCCGACTGGTCGAGGCCACCTGGGAAGAGGCTCTCCAGTTCGCGGCGGAAACGATCACCAGACTCAAGCTGGCCCATGGCTCGGACTCGATCGGCGGGCTGATATCGGGTCGTTGCACGAATGAAGACCTGTTCGTGTTCCAGAAATTCATGCGGGTGGTCGTCGGCAGCAACAAGCTCGACAGCAGCGCCCGCTACGGCCTCATGAACGCGGTCCAGGCCATGCGCCGCGTGCAGGGGCCGCACCGGTGGACGGTCACGTTCGAGGACATCGTCGCCGCGGACGTCCTCCTGCTCGTGGGCACCAACATCACGGAGACGAATCCGGTCACGGGCTTGAAGGTCAAAGAAGCCGTCAAGAAACATGGGGCCAAGCTGGTGACGATCGAAGCCCTGCAGCCGGCCGTCGGTACGATCAGCAATATCGCAAACCTTGCGACCCATCACTTCGCCGCGCAGCCGGCGCAACTCGGAGCTGTGGTCCTTTCGCTCCTGAAGGCCGTTATCGAGGAACGCCTCGGGAGCCAGCACGTGGCCGCCGAGTGCCCCGGCTTCGTTCAGGCGCTCCAACAAGCCTTGGCGGCGTTCTCATGGGACCAGCTTGAGCAGTGTTCCGGGGCGACGCCGGCTCACGTGAGGGAGGCCGCCCGTACCATCGCAAGCGGTCAACGCATGGTCGTCCTCGTGGGACCTGGCGTGCTACGGCACCCAGGCGGCTATCACCGGGTCATGACGCTGCTCGATCTCTTGCTGATCACAGGCCATCTAGATCGGCCCGGCTGTGGGCTGGCCCCGCTGGCGGAGGAGAATAACGAGCAAGGCGCAATCGACATGGGCGCCGTGTCCGAACTACTGCCCGGCGGCGCAGACCTCAACGACCGATCGGCGCGCGAACGCCTCGTGGCTCTGTGGAAAGAAGATTTGCCGAAATTCCCCGGGGCCGGCCTGACCGAATTGGTGGACGGGGCCGCCGCGGGCACGATCAAGGGCCTCGTGGTCGTCGGAGAAAATCCGATCGCCACCCTTGGCGACGCGGCGAAAACGGCTTTGTCCAAGCTGGAGTTTCTGCTGTGCCATGAGCTCTTCCTCACCGAAACGGCGGCGATGGCCCATGTGGTGCTTCCCGCCTGCTCGTATGCGGAAAAATCCGGGACGTTCACGAATACCGAAGGCCATGTCCAGGCCGTGCGGCAGGCGGTGAACCCGGTCGGCGACAGCCGCCCCGATTGGGAAATCTTGTCGGCGTTGTCCATCCTCATGGGCACTCCGCTGGAATACGGCGATGCCAGGGAGATTCTCAAGGAGATCCGGAGCGTGATTCCCGGATACGGATCGCTCGGCCCTTCCCCCACGCCGCCGAAGGTCGACCGGGCTCGGCTCGATTTTTATCGTGGGGAGGGCTTTGCGCAGGACCTCGGTTCGAGGTATACGTTATCCCCCCGGGCGGGGTCGGATCACGGGTTGACGTTGCTGTTGAACCAGAGCTTGTTCCACTCCGGAAAATTCTCCCGGCGGGCAAAGGGTCTCATGATGGTCCAGGGCAGCGGCTCCTTGATGATGAATCCGAAGGATGCCGAAGCCTGTGCGGTGAGCGCCGGTGAGACGGTTCGCATCAGGAACGGACAGGGGAGCTTCACCGCGCCCGTGACGCTGCAAGAGCGCATTCCGCGCGGGGTCGTCGTCTTCCCCGAACATTTTGATGAGGAGGCCAAGCAACTTGTCACCCTCTCCGTGGACCCGGTGACCAAGGTGCCATACATCAAAACGGCCCGCGTGACGGTGGAACGTGCGTGACGCCTCGTGCGTCAATCCTCGATCGGCATGGCGTGAGCGGTCCCATTTTCCAAACCCATCTCACGCATGACGAATGATCCGTAACGATTAACGAATTTGGAGGAGCTGTGGCTGATCTCAGTTTGCGACTGGCAGTTTCATTGCTTCAAATTGCCGCCGTCATGGGCGTGGTCTTGCTGACCGTCATGCTCCTGACGCTACTCGAGCGCAAGGTGCTCGGCTGGATGCAGGACCGAATGGGACCGATGGAAGTCGGCCCTTATGGAATCCTTCAGCCGATCGCCGACGGCTTGAAGCTTTTCTTCAAGGAAGACATCATCCCGGCCGGCGCCAACAAGTTCCTGTTCAGTATGGCGCCGATCCTCGCGCTGGTTCCCGCCTTGATCGGGTTCGCCGTCGTTCCGTTCGGTCCCAACCAGACCGTGGAGTTGTTCGGGACGCAAGTCAAGCCGTTCGTCATCAGCGACATCAACATCGGGATCCTGTACATCCTCGCCTTTACCTCGATCGGCGCGTACGGCATCATCCTCGGCGGATGGGCCTCCAACAGCAAGTACTCGCTGCTCGGCGGACTGCGATCGGCGGCCCAGGTGATCAGTTATGAGCTGAACGTCGGGCTCGCCATCGTCGGCGTGCTGCTCTTGGCAGGCTCCCTCAGCCTGGTAAAGATCGCCGAGTCGCAGGCGGGTGGATTCTGGCACTGGTACGTCTTGGCCTTGCCGGCGCCGCAGATTTTCGCCTTCGTGGTGTACGTGATCTCGTCGGTCGCGGAAACCAACCGCGTCCCGTTCGACCTGCCGGAGGCGGAAAGCGAGCTGGTCGCCGGATTCTTCACCGAGTACAGCGGGATGCGGTTCGCCTTCTACTTCCTCGCGGAGTACGCCAACATGATCCTCGTGTCCTGCATCGCAGCCGTTCTGTTCCTCGGAGGATGGAACGCGCCCTATCCGGGCACGCTGCTGGGACGATTCGTCCCGAATCTGGGCTGGGCCGAAAACGTCGTGTGGTTTACGTTGAAGGTGTACTTTTTCCTGTTCCTTTTCTTTTGGCTGCGGGCGACGTTGCCGCGGCTGCGCTACGATCAGTTGATGCGGTTCGGGTGGAAGGTGATGTTGCCCATCGCACTGGGCAACATCCTGGTGACCTCGATCGCGGCATATCTGTTTCCGAGATGAAGCGAGCAGCAAACAGGCCTGTCTCTGGCTACTCACTATTCGCTATTTGCTGGGCGCTAAGTTTATGACGAAATTCAGAGCCTGGCTCAAGACGATCCTGTTCTATGAGATCCTCGTCGGCATGAAGGCGACGTTGAAGCATTTCTTGCGCTATCGGCCGATCACGGTCCAGTACCCCCACGAGAAGCGCACGTTGCCCGACAATTATCGGGGCATGCTGGCGCTCCTGCGGTACGACGACGGAACGGAAAAGTGCGTCGGCTGCGATCTGTGCGAGGCGGCGTGTCCGTCCCGGGTGATCCGCGTCTTTAGCGCCGAAGTGCCCGGGGAGCCGACCAAACGGTACGCGAAAGAATATTACATGGACATGACGCGCTGTCTGTTCTGCGGCCTCTGCGTCGACGCGTGTCCGGTGGACGCCCTCGGCATGACACGAGAGTTCGAATGGTCCGTGTACGACAAACGCCAATTGCATCTCAACAAGGAGCAGTTGCTCGCGATCGGCAACCGCGCGTTCCCGGTTCGAGAAAAGCGACTTGAGCTGCAGCATCCCAACGTGGCCTTCTTCAACGTCGCGTTTACACATATTCCGCAAAAGCCGGCCTGACGCCGTCTTCCCTCTCCTCCTCGCCGTTTGTCACCGTTTCGGAGGCGGATGAGGCACGATCGGCACTCCGCCGAGCCTGACAGGCTGTTGAAAAACCATATTTATTGCCCAAGAAAGTGAGAGCCACGCAAGGTAGCACGCAGGACTGGGAAAGCCCGCAGGATGTTCAAAAAGGCCGTCCAGCGCGGCCGCAGCGAGCGAAGAGGCGAGGCGTACTCTTTGCCGTACGT
>CAZZPI010000143.1:0-6625 GCA_964655865.1 uncultured Nitrospiraceae bacterium | reverse complement strand
GTTCCTGGTAGACGGGCGGTGTTTCGGGAAGGTATCCGATCCGCTTTTTCACCTCGTCGGGCTGATCGCTGCAGTCGAAGCCGGCGACCTGAGCCTTTCCTTCAGTGGCGGGCATGAAACAGGTCAAAATCCGCATGGTGGTCGTCTTTCCCGCCCCGTTGGGTCCCAAGAAAGCGAGCACCTCGCCCTTTCCGACCGTAAAGGACACCCCGTCGATGGCCGTGAGTGGTCCGTACCGCTTCGTGACCTGCTGGACTTCGATCATGAAGTGGATCGCAAGCGGAGAGATGGGTTGCTCGTCGGGCGGACCTGCATCGACTCAGTTGAGGCAAGACCAATCAGGTTCGAATCTTACTGAGATCGCTCTTGGTCAGTCAAGGGAACTCGAAGCACCGGAGCCGTGCGACGATAGCGGTTGTCTTGGTCGCTTTACAGAAGCGGATGATCCTGTTACATTTTCGACCCTATTCGTCGATCTTTCACACACAAAGCACTAGCAGCAGCTTGGTGTTGGTCTTAAACCGCCCTCTTTGGGGGTCGTGCCTGCAGGTCGTCGATCCTCGGATAGGGCTTACCCAGGGAGCGAAAGGGATGTCCATCACGATTAAGGGAGTGTTTCTGTCGGTGCTCATACTGGCGACTTCGGTTTTTATGAGTGGATGTGCGGGAACCGGGGATTCCATTCCCGTTTCCTTCAAACCCGCCGCTGACCTCGGGAAGGAACCGGCTCCTTCAGGACCCGTGGTAGCCGTCTCTCCCTTTGAGGACGGTCGATCGGATCGAGCGAGCCTAGGAGCAAGGCACACAGTTTGGGGACGAGAAAAGGCGTTCACTTTCCAGGGAGGCACCCCGGGTGAGCTCACCGCTCAGGCCTTTGCTTCCTTCTTGAAGAAAAAAGGGTGGAAGGCCGACTACATGAAGAATCCGGCGGAGGCTGACAACGCCGATATCCATATTTCCGGGAAAATCCTTGTTCTTTCAGTGGATGCTCGGGGTGCGATAGGGGGCACCAACGTGGTCGCGAAAAGCAAGGTGTTAATTCAAGCCAAAAACAAGGCTGATGGCAGCAAGATCACCGACACCGTGAGCCATTCGGGGAGCTACCGGGTGTTTTGGTTTGAGGACCCCGATGCGGAAGAGATCCTCTCGGATGTCATCGAAAAGAACTTCGACCAGTTTGTCGCCAGTATAAGGATAGACGGGAACCGAGTCGCATATCGACAATAAAAACTCTGGCCTATCAGTAAGTTAGAGCATCTCGCCTTCAACAGGGTTGACTTACGGCCCTTTTCTCCGATACATAATCGCTCGCCCGGTTTGGCCTTGTTTGGCTCTTCAGTGATCCCCGGTACCCAGAGGCTGTTCCTCACGTTCCCCCAAGCTACTCTGAACGCCACACTTTGGGAGGGGGTAAGCCTACACCCAAGGGATTGTGGCAAGGGGAACCTCGGGTTAGCCTGACTTCACTAGTCGGCGAAGAATCCCGGAGCAAGACAGGGAAGAGGACATGAAGCCCGGAGGATCCCAGCCTATGAACCAGCGAATGATTATGCGAACTATCCTGGTCGGCCTCGCTTTCGTGGTGAGCGCGAGTGGGTGTTCCAGCATCCCAAAGGGAGAAGCCGGATTGGATGTCGGCATCAAGGATCGAGGAATCGCTTCCTGGTATGGCGACGGCGATGGCTTCGACGGAAAGCTGGCCGCCAACGGAGAGATTTTTAGCAAACACGCGTTTACGGCTGCCCACCGGTCCTTGCCGCTGGGGAGCATCGTACGAGTTGTCAATGCCGCCAACGGCAGGTACGTGAGGGTCCGGATCAATGACCGAGGGCCCTATGTCCCGGGACGGATACTCGATCTGTCCTATGCTGCGGCCCGGCAGCTCGGAATGGTCGAAGGAGGGATCTCGGCCGTTCACGTGGAAGTGATCGGGGATCACCGGTCGAGTGCCCTCCTCAGGCTCGCGGAATTGAAGGAATTATTGACTGGGGGCGTGGTGTCTCGTCTCTTTGAGCCTGCTTCGACTGCGCCTGTATCTGCTCCTGATCTTTCACGGGGACGATCGTCCAGGCGAGCGGTCAGATCGATTCTTGCCGATATGCTGCATGAACGGCGCGTGCGCCGAGTGGCCGGTGTCCTCGCGAACACGCACACTGCCTTCCGAGCCGTTCCCACACTGCTGGTTGCCTAGCTCCCTTCAACCTGACAATCGGTCCAGGGATGACGCTGAGTATGCTCCGCTCTGGGTTCGGCGAACCCAGACTTTGGCGAGCTCAGTCGAACCGTCGAGCCGAAGGGCTGGGTAGTCGAAGGGTTGACTCAGCGAAACCCTCTCCTCTAGACTAGCTGCACGAGACTGCTGATCATTCGTTAGGCTTGAGCTTACGAGGGAGATACTCACGAATGGCAAAGAAGACGCCGCTCGAAGAAGACGAATTGCGGTTGAAAAAGAAAGTTTCCGCACGGTTGCAGGGGCACGGCAATCCCGAAGGAGACGCAGCCCTACGTACATTGCGGAAGCGATTGAAACGCATCCAACGGCGTCGCAGGGCCGCAGCCGTTCGGAGGAAACACGCGGCAGGGAAGACGCGCGAGGGCAAAGCAGAAGAAACCTCACAGGCATAGAAACCGCCGACGATGCCGGCGGGTACCGGTCATCGGTTAACGTCAAGAGAGGTTGGACCTGAATCCATGACTGATCCAGACAAGCAGGTTGATCCCACGCCATCGCCAAACGAAGAGGACGTATCTGACAAGCTCGCCGATGAGGTGTCTGACCAGATGACCTTGGCGACGAGCGAGCCTGCCTTGGAAGCCACGGCCGCGGACACCGCTCAAGAAGTCGTCCTCGAGGAAGAACGGGTCAAGGATGAGATCGATATCCAGATCGATCTCTTGGAGGATCCTGACTGGGTCGTCCGCCGAGAAGCAGTCATCACTCTCGGCGAGATGGGCGATGAACGGTGCGTCGCTCCCTTGGTCCGCGCCCTCCGGGACGGAGATTGGCAAGTTCGCGAGGTCGCGATAGAGGCCTTGGGGCAGGTCGGCTCACCCGCCGTGGAGGAACTGATCAAGCTGCTCCGGGATTGGGACGTCAGGAAGTACGCGATTCATGCCTTGGGCAAGATCAGGGACGAACGGGTCCTCGATCCCCTCATGAAGCAGCTCCACAATGATGAATTCAAGGATGATGCGACCGACGCGCTGGTCGAGCTGGGCGAGCCGGCGGTCCCTTGTATGATCGAGGCGCTCAACGACAAGGATGAGATGGTCCGGAAGCAGGCCGTTCTGGCCTTGGGCCGGATCAAAGCTTCAGCGGCGATCGATGCGCTGATCGAAAAACTCCGGGACAACGATTGGTTCACGCGTTTGACGGCGGCGGCCGCCTTGGAATCCATCGGGGCTGAGCGAGGCCGCGAGGCGATCAGGCCGTTGCTGAAAGATCCTGATCTGGTCGTCCGCATGCGGGTCGAGCGCATTCTGGCGAAGTGGAAGAAACAACCGCACCACCAGCCGGCGAATGCGTAGCCCGCAGGGTTACTTCTCGAGCAGTCGATCTAATTCCTTCTGAACTTCTTCCAGCTTGCTGAGCGGGACCTTCTTCCCGAGCGAGAGTTCGTGTCGGAGCTCTCGGATCCTGCCCGCGATATCCTTGAGCGTCGGGGGCGAATGCTGCGTTGATTCCTCGCCCAGGGCTTTCTCGACGGCATCGGCGGCTTCAGCCAGCCGCTTGGCCGTATCGCCATAGTTCTTGTCGCGCCATTCTTCTTTGGCTTCGAGGATTCGGGCTTTTGCGTCGATGAGGCCTTGGCGGCGGCGGAGATCCCGTTCGATGCCGCGTGCCGCTTCCAAGGCGTTTCGGGACAAGTCTTTGACCTTCTTCTCTAGTTCGCCGATGGTCTTTTCCATTTCTTTCGACGTCTGTTGCAGCGATTCTAGGGGGCGCTGCCCTACATAGTAGCCGGCCCCAAAGGCCGCTGCGAGAAGAAGTAGGATCACCAGGAATTTCTTCATGATTGCCTTTCGCTCTATCGTTTCCCGAGGGAACCGCGATCCGCTGTGAACGTCTTGATCAGGCTGCCCGCCGCCGCGATCCTGACAGCGGGATCCGAATCTTGCAAGCCTTGTTTCAACATCGCGACCACCTCTGGCCCCCTGTGCCTGGCTAACGCGCGGGCTGCCGCTAATCGAGGCAAAGGCTGCTGGTCCCGGAGCAGGCTGCCCAGAACCGGCACGGCACTCTTGTGTGATGTGGCGCTCAAGGCCTGGGCGACCGCGCCTCTGGCCGAGGGATCGGACGAAGCCGCCAGATCGGCTGCGATGAGGATGGCGGATGAGTCTCCCATATGAAGGAGCCCTTCCACCGCCTGGGCCCGGACAAGGGGGACCGCATCGTGCGTGAGAGGTTGGATCAAGGGACGTGTCCCGGAGATGCCGAGCCTCCCCAGACTGGCGGCAGCGGTGCCACGGACTCGGGGTGCTCCATCACCTAGGGCATGGGTCAAAGGAGCCACACCTCCCGGATCTCCGAATTCCCCCAGGGCGCCGGCGGCGACGGCTCGGACCGAAGGATCGGGGTCATAGACCGCCTGAGAAAGCTCGTGCAATGCCTCGCGAGCCTTCAGCCTCCCCAACATGCCCAAGGCCGCCATGCGGACTTCGGGGTTCGGCAGCGTGGCAGCGTTACGGATCTCTCCGAGATAAACGCTGCGGCCTTGTTGAACGAGAGCCGCCATAGCCACGATGGACTCAGGTCCTTCTTCAACCCGGGCGATGCGAGCGAGTTCGTCTTGGACCTCTTTGTCCTTCACCTTGGCCAGCGCGTTCAGCGCGGCGATTCTGACGGCATGAGCGTCGTCCTGGAGGAGACGCATCAACGTGCGCTTGTGAGTGGTCGCCCCGACCTTCCCGAAGGCCTCTGCAGCGCGTGCCCTGACCAGGACCGAGACGTCCAGCAGACCATCCTTCAACAGGGCCTCCTCCGCCGCCGTGCCCACGTCCGCCAGCACAGTATAGGCGGCGATCCGCACGTGTTCCTGTGAGTCCCGCACGTGACCTGTGACCATCCCGAGCGCAAGTTGTCGAAGCAGGTCATGATCGTCGGCCCCGAAAGGTGCAAGGGCGCGTGGATAGAGGGCGAATCCTTCCTCGGGGCGCCCCAGTTTGAGGTAGCTGAGGAGAGTCAGCCGCGCGAACTTGCGCGAAGGCTGGCTGTTCGGGGGGAGCTGTTGGAAGAGACGGACGACACGATCGTACTCTGCGCGCCGGAACGCCGCCTGGGCTTCACGCTCGATAGCTTGTGGACGTTCATCCACCGCCGCGACGACCGGAACGCACTCTGCGTTCGCCTGATAGAGGAACGAGGTGAGAAGGAGGCCCGAGGCGAGGATGAGTCGACTCGGTCGATGAACGGTGACACTGCGCGTGAATCGACCCCTCGTCACCACGAGCGGAGAATAGGAGACGCAGCCGGCCCGTAGAACTGTTCGACGTACTCCTTCACCATCCGTTTTGTACAAAATTTCGGAGCAATGGTGCGAATGCTCTCCTTCACCATCTGCAGCCAGCCGCGCGGAGTCCCGTCCAAGTCGCGCTGATAGTACAGCGGGACGACTTCCTGTTCGAGCAGACGGTAGAGCTGCTCAGCGTCCGCATTGTCCTGTGCTTTTTGATCGGCCGGGTCCGGCGGGGATTGAATGCCCCAGCCGTTTGCGCCGTTATATCCTTCCTGCCACCAGCCGTCCAGCACGCTTAGGTGCAGGACGCCGTTAAGGGCGGCTTTTTGTCCGCTGGTCCCGCTGGCCTCGAGCGGCGCGCGAGGCGTATTCAGCCACACATCGACCCCTTGAACCAGATATTTCGCCACGTGCATGTCGTAGTCTTCGACGAACGCGACGTGACCGCCCAGCTTGTGGTCTTGGCAGAAGCTCATCACTTCGTGGATGAAATACCGCCCCGGTTCATCGGCCGGATGGGCTTTGCCGGCGAAGACAATTTGTACCGGACGCCATTGGTCGTGCAAGAGACGTTTCAGTCGCTCGAGGTCACGAAACAACAGCGTGGCCCGCTTATAGGTGGCGAACCGCCTGGCGAACCCGATGGTCAACGCCTCGGGGTCCAACATGGTTCCCCGCGTCAGGACTTGATTCGGATGGAGATGGCCCTGCATCCATCCGGTTCGCGCCCGCTCACGAATGAATCCCATGAGCTTGCGCTTCATCATCTGCCGAACGACCCACAGCTCGCTCTCAGGGACGTCGATGATGCGCTGCCACATGGCCGAATCATCCGCGTGGTCGGTCCAGTCAGGGCCGAGATACTTGGAATAGAGCTGATTCATTTCAGGGGCGATCCATGTCGGCGCATGGACGCCGTTTGTGACGGAGCGAATGGGGATCAAGTCATCGGACAGGCCCGGCCAGAGATGACGCCACATCTTGCGCGACACCCGACCGTGTTCCCGGCTCACGCCATTGACGTGCGCCGCCATACGGATGGCCAGCGCGGTCATGTTGAACCCGTGACCCTGCGACTCCGGAGTCTCGCCAAGGCGCAGGACTTCATTTTTGGTGAGTCCCGGGTGATCCCAATAGCCGCTGACATACCGTTGCTTCAGGTGATGAGG
>CAZZPI010000142.1:0-6633 GCA_964655865.1 uncultured Nitrospiraceae bacterium | reverse complement strand
TGGGTTCAGGTTGCAGGTCCCGGCTGGGACAGCAGTGCGGTTCGAGCCTGGAGAAGAGAAGCGTGTGACGCTGGTAGCGATCGGTGGCAATCGCGTCGCATTCGGAATCAATGGCTTGACGAACGGACGATTGGACGACGCTTCGGTGAAGGAGCAGGCGTTAGCAAGAGCGGTTGAGGAGGGATTTCTGAAGCGGCGAGAATAGGCTCTTTGCTCGTGGTACCCCCACTTCAGAAAGTGGTCGTTCGACACGCGCAGTCGAGCCTATCCTCCGCCGCTCTTTCACTCAGGTGAGGAGGAGAGGGGGAATGAAAATTCCGCGCCGACAATATGCCGATCTGTACGGACCGACCGTGGGCGATCGTATTCGTCTGGCCGATACGGATCTGTTCATCGAAATCACGCGGGACCTCACCGTTCCCGGTGAAGAGGCCAAGTTCGGCGGGGGCAAGGTGATCCGCGACGGGATGGGCCAGTCGCCGTCGGCCACCAGGTCAAAAGGGGCGCTGGATCTGGTGATCACCAACGCCATCATCCTGGACTGGTGGGGGATCGTGAAAGCAGACATCGGGATCCGCGACGGACGGATCGTCGGGGTCGGCAAAGCGGGCAATCCCGATCTGATGGATAGCGTCACCAAGGGGATGGAGATCGGTCCAGGGACGGAGGTGCTCTCGGCGGAGGGCAAGATCGTGACGGCAGGCGGCATCGACACGCACATCCATTTCATCTGCCCGCAGATCATCCATGAAGCCTTGGCGAATGGGCTCACGACGTTGATCGGCGGCGGCACAGGTCCGGCCACCGGCACCAACGCCACGACGTGCACCCCCGGGGCCTGGAACATCCATCGGATGCTGGAAGCCGCCGACGGGTTTCCGATCAATCTCGGTTTTCTCGGCAAGGGCAACGCCTCTCTTCCGGACGGCTTGCGCGAACAGGTGGAAGCGGGCGCCATCGGGCTAAAGTTACATGAAGACTGGGGCACCACGCCTGCGGCAATCTCGACATGCCTAGATGTTGCGGAAGAGTATGACATACAAGTGGCGATTCACACCGACACGCTCAACGAAGCCGGGTTCGTGGAAGATACGATCAAGGCCTTCAAGGGCCGAACAATCCATTCCTTCCATACCGAAGGAGCAGGCGGTGGCCATGCCCCGGACATCATCAAAGTCTGCGGCGAGCCGAACGTCCTGCCGTCCTCGACGAATCCGACGATGCCCTTCACGGTCAACACGATGGACGAGCACCTCGACATGCTCATGGTGTGTCACCACCTGCACCCCCGTGTGCCGGAGGATTTGGCCTTTGCTGAGTCACGCATCCGGCGCGAGACGATCGCGGCGGAAGACATTTTGCACGACATGGGCGCGATCAGCATCATGTCGTCGGATTCGCAGGCGATGGGGCGTGTGGGCGAGGTGATTATCAGGACCTGGCAGACGGCTCACAAGATGAAAATCCAGCGCGGGCACCTCTCGCAAACGGCGGCCGAATCGCTGGCGAAATCGAACGACAACTTTCGTGCGCGGCGCTATGTCGCAAAGTATACGATCAACCCGGCCGTCACCCACGGCATTGCACACGAGGTTGGCTCGGTTGAGGTCGGCAAGCTTGCGGATCTCGTGCTGTGGAAGCCTGCTTTCTTCGGCGTGAAGCCGGAAATCGTCGTCAAAGGCGGGTTTCCGATGTCCGCGGCGATGGGCGATCCCAATGCATCGATTCCGACACCCCAGCCGGTGCTGACGCGGCCGATGTTCGGTAGCTTCGGTCGTGCGCCTTTCGGTACGAGCCTGACGTTCGTCTCCAAGGCGGCCTTCGATCGGAATATCCCCGCCACGCTGCGCCTTCAAAAAACCGTGTCGGCGGTAAAGAACTGTCGCGGGATCGGCAAGCGTGATTTGAAGCTGAACGACGCGCTGCCGAAGGTCGAGGTTGATCCAGAAACTTACGTTGTGAAGGCGAACGGACAATTACTGGCGTGCGAACCGATGGCCGTGCTCCCGATGGCGCAACGGTATTTCTTATTCTGACGTGAAACGTTAAACGTGAAGCGATATCATGGACAGATTTTTTCTTTTGCGCATGACGCATAGCGCATCACGAGGTTTTGCCGTTCATGGACACACGTTCCCTTATTCGAGGTTTCCGATTCCTCGACAGCTTTTTCCCCTCCGGCGGGTTCGCCTTCTCGTCCGGGTTGGAAGCGGCGGTGCAGGAGAAGGCTGTTACGAATGCAGGGGAGTTCTCCCGATACATCAGGGATGTCATGGTGAACAGCGTCGGTCGACGAGAGGCTGTGGCGGTCGGCCTGGCTTACGAGGCAGTGACCAGCGACGACTTGATCGTTGCCCTCGCGGCTGATACAGAGCTGGAGGCGATGAAGCTTGGATGTGAATCCCGCATGGCGAGTCGCCAGATGGGGCGACAAGTGATCCGGCTCGCCGTCGAACAAACTCATTGCCATCCCATGCTGGCGGACTACCAGGCAGCAGTAAAGGCCGGTCGCAGTGCCGGGCATCTTCCGGTCTGCTTGGGGTTAACGCTTGCCGCGGCTGGTTGGTCGAAGGACGCCACGGTTGCGGCCTACCTCTATCAGACTGCAGTGGGGTATGTGTCAGCAGCTATGAAGCTCCTGCCGATTGGCCAACGGGAAGGCCAACGCTTGCTGGACGAATGGCTGCCAACTATTCAGTTGGTGAGTGAACAGGCGGCAGCAGAACAGCAGATGACCAGTTGGTCACCCCTGCATGACATCTACGCCATGCGGCATAGTCTGTTGGAATCGCGATTGTTTCGGTCATGACCCTCACCCTTGCCCTCCCCCTACCAGGGGGAGGGGAGAGTGGGGGGTGAGCTGACGGCTGAAAGCTGAGACCTTCATGGATGGCCATCATCACGATCATCACCATGGCAGCGGGAAGCCGACGCAGGCCCGGAGCAAGAACACCCGAGTCATCGGGATCGGTGGGCCGGTCGGTTCGGGCAAGACGGCGCTCGTGGAAACTCTTTGCCGTCGCCTCCGTGATCGCTACAGCCTCGCCGTCGTCACAAACGACATTTTCACGAAGGAGGACGCGGAGTTTCTCACCCGGCGGGGCGCTCTGCCGAGCGACCGCATCCTCGGAGTGGAAACCGGCGGTTGTCCCCACACAGCCATTCGGGAGGATGCCTCGCATAATCAGGAAGCGCTGGACGATTTGCTCAAGCGACATCCGGATGTGGATCTGATGTTTGTCGAGAGCGGCGGCGACAACCTGGCCGCCACCTTCAGTCCGGAGCTGGTCGATCGTGTGATTTACGTCATCGACGTCGCCGCGGGCGACAAGATTCCTCGCAAGGGCGGTCCGGGCATCACGCGATCGGACTTGCTGGTGATCAATAAGATCGACCTCGCGCCCCACGTCGGTGCCGACCTCGGCGTAATGGAACGGGACAGCCGACGGATGCGCGGGGAGTTGCCGTTCGTCTTGACGAACCTGCTGACTGGGCAGGGGGTCGACCGGGTGGTGGAGTGGATCGAGCAACTCCTGCCGCACCGAGTGGCCCGCTGACCCCCCATACCCCATGAGTAAGGTCCTCCTCAATGCCCCGCCGCTCTCAGCGGTGGGGCGGATCGGGCATCTGACCTTGGAGTACAGGCGCGACGGCTCCCAGACCATCCTCAGCCGATCCAGCGCGACGAGTCCGTGGCATGTCTTCCCCCCGGCTCGACTCGATGGGTCCGGCTGTGCCTATACCTACCTGATGAATCCCTCAGGCGGCTTTGTCGGAGGCGATCGCCTTTCCATCGACGCTTCTCTCGGTGAGGGGACCCACGTGCTGGTCTCGACTCCCTCGGCTAACCGGGTCTATCGATCTGCCGGTGAAACAGCCGTCCACATGGTTCGGGTGCAGGTTGGCCCCGGCGCCATCTTGGAATGGCTTCCCGAAGTCACGATTCCCTTTGCCGGGGCGCGCTTCTCCCAAGCCTTTCACGGGAAGCTTCAGGCAGGGGCGACGCTATTGCTGTGGGACGCGATGGCGTCGGGCCGCGTGGCGCGGGGAGAGCGCTGGGCCTTCACCGCGGTGGAGAACGAAATCACGGTCTCCGTTGGAGGGGAAGGGTCGGTGGCGGAACGGTACCGCCTGGCTCCGGCTCATGGGTACGGTGTGGGGTTGGCTGAGCCGTGGGACTACGTGGCTTCTCTCTTCGTCGTCGGTGATGCCGTCAAGGAGGAGGTCTGGGCCGCGCTCGAAGAGCGGTTGAACGACGCTCTTGACGGGACGGGAGCCGCGGTTCTCGGTGGGGTCTCACGAGCGCCGGTATCCGGAATCGCCGCCAAGGTCGTCGCTCGTTCCGCTCCCGATCTCGAGGACATCAGGGGGCTCTTCTGGTGCGCCATCCGGACGCTTTTGTGGGGTCTCCCCGGCCCGGCGCTCCGCCGTTATTGATCGACGATCTCCTGTTCCTGAGATTTGACAGGCGTGGGTGAGGATGGTATTCTCGGCCGCAACGTGAGGAGACAACGGAGTCTCCCAGGCAGATTCAAAATTTGTTTTCAGGACAACGACGTCCTCGGCTCTCCATTGAGTACGAGGGCGTTTTTTTTTGGCAGGTGGTTGAAAACGACCTCCAACTGCGTTCTCGGTCGCTCAGACCACTCAACGTACGACAGCAAGTACGCCTCGTGGTCTTCGCTTCCTGCGGCCTTGCCTGGTAGAAGGTGCGTCTTGGCGCGCAGGGGTTGGGTGGGTGAGATAGGTGGCCATCTTGAACTACCTGTAGGCGGCGGATCATGCGCTCGTTTCGCATCGCCATGGTACAGATGAATCCGACGGTGGGAGACATCGAGGGCAACGTCCGCCGCATCATCCAGTGGTTGCGGGAGGCCAAGAAAGCCAAGGTGGAGCTCGTCGCGTTTCCCGAGTTGGTCGTGACCGGCTACCCGCCTGAGGATCTGCTCCTGAAACCGCAGTTCGTGGCGGACAACCTTCGGGCGATCGAAGAGATCGCCGCGCAAGTCCGTGGTCTCGTGGCGGTGGTGGGTTATGTCGGTCAGGGTGATCCCGTCCACGGAGCGGAATGGCCGACCCCTGTCGTCTCGGCGGGGCGCCATGTCCTGTTCAATGCAGCCGCCATTCTGGCGGACCGTCGCATCGTGACAAGCTATTCGAAATGGCACCTTCCGAACTACGGCGTCTTCGACGAGAGTCGCTACTTCCATCCGGGACGCAGTCTTCCGCTTCTGACGCTGAACGGGACCACGGTCGGTGTGAACATCTGTGAAGACATTTGGCTCCCGGCGGGGCCGACGAGGGCTCAGGCCGCGGCGGGAGCGGAGATCATCGTCAACATCAACGCCTCGCCCTTTCACATCGGGAAAGGCCGCGTGCGGGAGCAAATGCTCGCCACACGGGCGAGGGAGAATGGCGTGATCATTACTTATACGAATACGGTCGGAGGGCAGGACGAGCTGGTGTTCGACGGTAACAGCCTGATCCAGGATCACACGGGCGAGGTTATCGCTCGGGGACGGGCGTTCGCAGAAGATTGCCTGATCGCGGACCTCGACTTGGGCGCGGTCAGACGCGCCCGGATGGCGTCGGGTCGGAAGAACGCGCTGCCGGCCAAGCTGGCCTCCGCCGTCGCGCGCTTCGACGTGACCGTCCCGGTTCAGCCGTCACGCTCGAGAGTCGTCCCGTCTGAAGCGCCGCTCCGGGCCGAGTTGGAGGAGGTCTATGACGCGCTCGTGTTGGGTGTGCGGGACTACGTCAGGAAGAACGGGTTCCGACACGTGGTCATCGGTCTCAGCGGCGGCATCGATTCGGCCCTGACGGCGGTCGTGGCGGTGGATGCGTTGGGCGCCAAGAACGTCCTTGGGGTCTTCATGCCGTCTCCCTACACGTCGAACGAGAGTCGCGAAGATGTCATGGAGCTTGCTGCCCGGTTGAAGATCGAGATCCGTACGATTCCGATCACGGCGACGTTTCAGGAGTATCTCCGGTCGCTCAAACCGATCTTCGGTCAACGGCAGACCGACGCGACCGAAGAAAACCTGCAGGCCCGCATCAGGGGCAACCTATTGATGGCGCTGTCCAACAAGTTCGGCCATCTGGTGCTCACCACCGGCAATAAGAGCGAGCTGAGCGTGGGGTACGCCACGCTCTATGGCGATATGGCCGGAGGCTTTGCGGTGATCAAGGACGTGCCGAAGACCATGGTCTACGACCTGGCTCGTCTCCGTAACCGAGGAGCGGCCGGTCCGGTGATTCCGAAGCGCATTTTCGACCGTCCACCGACCGCTGAGCTCAAGGCAAATCAGAAAGACGAAGACAGTTTGCCGCCTTACCCGGTGCTGGACCCTATCTTGAAGGCCTACGTGGAGGAGGATCGCTCGTTGGAGGAGATCGTCCAAATGGGGTTTGACCGTGACACCGTCGCGCGCGTGATTGCACTGGTCGATCGCAGCGAGTACAAGCGGCGGCAGGCTCCCATCGGCATCAAGATCACGCATCGCGCGTTCGGGAAGGACCGTCGCATGCCGATCACAACCGGGTATCGGAGCGTGTGACGGACGCCATGGCCGGATCAAAGCGCGACGTCAGGCAGGGTACCGCTCGGAACTCACCAGCTCCCCTAACGCGCAT
>CAZZPI010000141.1:0-6642 GCA_964655865.1 uncultured Nitrospiraceae bacterium | reverse complement strand
GAGCAGCGCGAGCGCGGGCGGGACGAATTGATGCGGGAGTTCTTCCGTGCCGATTTCCACGAGTAATTCGGCGATGCCTGCAAGGGTGGGCCTGGCGGGTTTCCCGGTCGGCCGTGTCGTCTTTACCCGTTTCTGAAACTTGCTCAGAGTCACGACGATGTCGCTCCGGCTTTCGTTCGAGCTCGAGCGGGACTCGTTCCGACCCCGACGGCGGGCTGTCTCAAGAGCGGGTGTCCCATGGCGGCGCGTTCCGCGAGATACCCTTCCGCACATTGCCTGGCTAGCGCGCGGACGCGCGCGATGTAGCCGGTGCGCTCAGCGACGCTGATGGCGCCTCTCGCATCGAGCAGATTGAACATGTGGGACGTCTTGATGCAGTAGTCGTATGCCGGCAGCGTCAGCTTCTTCGCCAGAAGTCGTCTGCACTCCCCTTCGAAGGCTTGGAACGTGCTCATGAGCATAGCCACGTCCCCTTCCTCAAAGTTGTACCGAGAGAACTGCACTTCCGTTTCGTGATGGACATCGCCATAACTGACCGACTCGGTCCAGGCGAGGTCATAGACATTGTCGACTTGCTGGAGGTACATGGCGATCCGCTCCGTTCCATACGTGATCTCGACGGTGATCGGATCGAGCACGATCCCGCCGATCTCCTGGAAGTACGTGAACTGCGTAATCTCCATACCGTCCAACCTGACCTCCCATCCCAGGCCCCAGGCGCCTAATGTTGGGGATTCCCAATCGTCCTGGACGAAACGGATATCGTGCTGGCGCGGATCGATGCCGAGGCTGGCGAGGCTGTCCAGATAGAGCTGCTGAATATTGTCCGGCGAAGGTTTGAGCACCACCTGGTACTGGTAATAGTGCTGCAGCCGGTTCGGATTCTCCCCGTAGCGGCCGTCGGTGGGCCGGCGACAAGGTTGGGGATAGGCTGACCGCCAAGGCTCCGGTCCTAACGCTCGCAAGAAGGTCGCGGGGTGAAACGTCCCCGCCCCCATTTCAAGATCGTATGGCTGGTGAATGATGCAATCCAGGTCGGCCCAGTAACGATTGAGTGAGAGGATGAGGCCCTGGAAGGTCACGAATGATCCGCCGATTGCAGGCTCGAAGTGACGGGAATTACAGGCCAAACTAGCAAGAATCTTCCCTGAGTGTCAAGGAAGCTCGGGTTCTGTCGCGCGGCCTCGACAAGGTCTGCATGGACGCGGCAACCGCACTCATGGCGTGGCTCGAAGAGATGACACAGTTGACGAGCGGTTCCCCGCTGGCCTATTGTGTAGAAAGTCGATTAACTTACTCAACAAAGAGCCGGAGCCAGCACGTGAAGTTCTCCAAGAAGAGCGAGTATGCGCTCCGTGCGTTGATCCAACTCTCCTCGAGCCATCGGCGTTCCTTGGTCCGGCGCGAGGAAATCGGAAAATGCCAACGAATCCCCGTCCAATTCCTAGGACAGATCTTGCTCCCGCTCAAACGGGCGGGGTTGGTGGCGAGTCGCCGCGGGACGAGGGGGGGCTACAGTCTGATGAAGCCGCCTGATGAAATTACGCTGGGCCAGGTGATTCGCATTCTCGATGGGCCGCTCGCTCCCATAGCCTGTGTCAGCAAAACGGCCTATCAGAAGTGTCTCGATTGTCCCTATGCCGCGAAACGCTACTGCCCGATGCAACACGTGATGGGCACCGTTCGTGACGCCATCGCCGACATCCTTGATAACTATACGCTTAGCGACTTTGCCTCAGGTCATCGAACACGATCACAGTCCTGAACCGTGATCCCATTTGTTCTACGGGTTAAGCGAGCTAACAACCGTGCTTTCGGTCATGCGCACAAGAGATGAATGATGAGCATCGATCAGATCGTTCTCATATTGATTACATTCTTGGCGGCGACCGTGAATGGAGCGCTTGGGTACGGCTTCTCCTCCATCACCGTTCCGGTTGCCTTGCTGTTCTATACCAATCGCATCTTGAATCCTGCGTTGGTCCTAGTCGAGGTGGTGATCAACGGGTATGTCTTGGCGATCAACCGACAGAGCGTCCCGCACATCTGGAAAAGGGTGTTGCCCATCCTTCTCGGCCTGGTCATCGGCGTCGGGATCGGCAGTTACGTCCTCTTCCTCGTCCACCCGGCATGGATCAAATTCGTCACCTATTTTATGCTGCTGCCTTTGATCCTGCTCCAGGCGGCCGGCATCAGAAAGCCCATTCGGGCCGAGAGCACCATCGCCGTTCCCTTCGGGATGGGGATCGGCACGCTGTATTCCGTCACGACCATTTCCGGCCCTCCTTTGGCTCTTCTGTTCAACAATCAGGGATACGCAAAACAGGATTTCCGGGCGGCATTGAGCGTTATTCGTGTGGCTGAATCCGGCATGACGGCGGTCGCCTACGCCTTCCTCGGACTGTACAGCGCCGGGAACATGGAGATCATTCCCTTCATCGTTCCGAGCGTGTTGTCGGGTATTCCCCTCGGAACGTACGTCATCCGCTGGATGGACCCGGAAACGTTCAGGCGGCTCTGCATGAGCTTCGACGCCTTGGTCGTGGGGTTCGGCCTGTCCCGGGTGCTCGTTGAGCTGGAGCTTGCCCTTCCTGCCACGACATACAGCATTTTGGGGATCGTCGTGGTCTTGAATGCGTTCCTGCTCTATCGGTTTTTTCAAGGACGCTCCGTTCCATAAGGAGAGCTGGACGACCGGGCGATTTCCCGCCACACCGGGGTGGTCAGAGGGACCCCGTTGGGCTCTCCCGCTTCGAGATGCAGTTCGTTGACTCCCCGTGAGGGTTTTGTTAGCCTCGATCGACTTCGCAGGCCACGACAATTTTCAACCGAGACGAGTCAGCATCCGCGAAAGGAGTATGTGACTTATGAGTTCTCCCTCTGCGCTTTCCTCCGAGGCTGTGGCACTTTTACAGAATAAAGCGACAATTCTGCGCATCGAGAGCGTGAGGGCCACATCAGAAGCCGGTAGCGGTCATCCGTCCAGTTGCTGCTCTGCAGCCGACATTGTGGCCATCCTTTTTTTCTCGGTCATGAAATACGACCCCAAGAACCCCAAGGCTCCCAACCACGACCGCTTCGTGCTCTCAAAAGGTCACGCCGCTCCTTTACTTTATGCGGCCTGGGCGGAAGCAGGCCTATTTCCCAAATCGGACTTGCTCAAGCTACGTACGATTGCCTCGGATCTTGAAGGTCACCCCACTCCGCGATTGTCGTTCGTCGATGTCGCAACGGGTTCCTTAGGTCAAGGGTTATCGGCGGGAGTCGGCATGGCCCTCAATGCCAAGTTCCTGGACAAGAGCGAGTATCGAACCTACGTGCTGCTGGGGGACGGAGAGTCCGTAGAGGGATCCGTCTGGGAGGCTGCCGAGATCGCCCGACACTATAGCTTGGACAATCTCTGCGCCATCGTCGACGTGAATCGACTCGGTCAAAGCGATCCCACCATGCTCCAGCATGACATGGACGCGTACCGGGCACGATGGAGCGGGTTTGGGTGGCACGCCATCGTGGTCGACGGACATGACATCCCCACGCTCGTCACCGCGTTCGATGAGGCCCGGCGGACCAAAGGCAAGCCGACCGTGCTGCTTGCGCGCACGCTGAAGGGGCGCGGCGTCTCGTCCATCGAGAACGCTCCCGATTGGCACGGCAAACCGCTCAAGAAGGGCGAGGAGACGCAGAAAGCGCTCGATGAGCTGAGCCGGCAGATCAAGCCGTCATCCGGCGTCCTGTCGATCAAATCACCCGGTGTCACGGGGAACGGAGCCAAGCCGCCCGGGAACATGGGCGCTCCTTCGTACAAGACGACCGATTCCGTTGCGACGCGTGAGGCGTTCGGCGCAGCGCTCCTCGCTCTCGGAGAAGCCAATCCATTCGTGGTGGGACTGGATGCCGATGTGAAGAACTCGACGTACACGGACAAATTCGCGAAGCGGTTTCCGGAGCGATTTTTTGAGAACTTCATCGCCGAACAAAACATGGTGGGGGCGGCCGTAGGGCTCGCTACTTGCGGCAAGATCCCCTTCGTCGCGACATTCGCCTGTTTCCTGACCCGCGCCTACGATTTCATCAGGATGGCGGCCATCGGCCAATCCAACATCAAGCTGGTGGGGACGCACGTCGGAGTGAGCATCGGCGAGGACGGCCCCTCGCAAATGGGGTTGGAAGACATCGCCATGATGGCGGCTCAGCCCGGGGTCGTCGTCCTGTATCCCTCGGATGCCGTGTCGATGTGGAAGCTGGTCGGGGCGGCGGCTCAGCACAAAGGCATGGTCTATCTGCGCGCCGGCAGACCGAAAACCCCCGTGTTCTACGGCACCGACGAGGAGTTTCTCATCGGGGGCTCCAAGGTCGTCCGTCAAAGCTCCTCGGATGTTGTTACCATCGTGACCGCGGGCGTCACGCTCTTCGAGGCGCTCAAGGCGCACGATCAACTCAAGACCAGCGGCATTCCGAGCAGAGTCGTCGATCTCTACAGCGTGTGCCCGATCGACAGGGCGACGCTCATGGACTGCGCCCGGGCCACGCAGGGGCGCATCCTGACGGTCGAGGATCACTATGCCCATGGAGGCCTCGGCGATGCCGTGCTCAGTGCCTTGGCATCCGAAAGCATTTGCGTCCACAAGCTGGCGGTACGCGAGATCCCGCACAGTGGCAAACCGGAGGAGCTGATGGATTACTATGGGATCGGAGCCAGGTCCATCGTCGATGCAGCCAAGCAGATCCTCAAATAATCGAGCCGGGCTTTTGTCGCCGGACCCCTTCAAACAGATTCCGCTCCTCAAGATCCTCGGGGAGCGGGACCGCCGCACGATCCTGCAGGAACTGACGGAAGCGCGCTACGGGAAGGATGAGTATATTTTTCGCGAAGGCGATCCCGCCGATTATTTTCACATTGTCAAAGAAGGCACGGTGAAGTGCGTCAAATCTTCAGCCGATGGGAAAGAATGCACCATGAAGGTCTTGATGCCGGGGGACCTCTTTTGTTGCGAAGCCGCGGTGTTTGAGGAGGGGTGCCATCCCGGCACCGCAAAGCCGATGGGCGATGTCAGCATTCTCCGCCTGAGCAAGAAGGCCTATTACGAATTGCTGCGCCGAAACCCCGATGCCGCGATCGAGGTCATCAAGTATCTCGGCAATCGTCTCAAAGAAGTGCAGGAGCAGGCGAAGATCCTTGCACTGGACCGAGCCGACCAGCGGATGGCTTCTCTGTTAGTCAACCTGGCTCAGCGGACCGGCATCAAGAACCAGCAGGGCATCAGGCTCGGAGTGCGCCTGACCCGACAGGACATGGCTGACATGGTCGGCGTGTCCACTGAAACAGCGATCAGGATCATGGCCCGATTCAAGCGTGACCGGCTGGTCGCAGGCACCGCGAACCGGTTAGTGATCAACAATCTCCCCGCGCTCAAAGCACTCGCCTCCGTCTAGGCTCCACTCAACCGCTGTTCCTTCGAAAATCGAAAACATGACATTTGTCATATTTATTGTCCCCAGTTCCTTCTATCCTTTACCCGCTCGACTCATGCCCAAACGCAGACAAGCACATCGTACTCGTCATAAGGAGGGGAGAATGCATCGCTCAACTCAACACAATCATAACGGTCAGTCGAGATGGATACCCGCCGCGCTCGGGGTCACGCTCTGGAGCCTGCTCGGCCCCTTCGCTCCGCCGACGTGGGCCAAGACACATGAAGTCGAGATGACGGCCGTCGAAACGGATGTTGTGATCGACGGGACTGGTGAGAAATATGCCGCCTGGACCTTCAACGGACAATTCCCCGGCCCTGTCGTCCGCGTGACGGAAGGCGACGTGATCAACTTTACGCTGAGCAATCCCGCGACCAACAAGAATCCCCACGCGATGGATTTTCACGCCGCCGAGATCGACTTCTTGAAGAACTATCGGGCGATCAACGCCGGCGAAAGCATCGCCTATACATTCACAGCCAAAAAGCCGGGCATCTTTTTCTATCACTGCGGAGCGCCGCCGATGATTCAGCACGTGGCTCGCGGCATGTTCGGCGCCATTATCGTCGATCCAAAGGATACGAAGGCCTGGCCCAAGGCAGATCGCGAGTATGTGTTGATCCAATCGGAGCTCTTTAAGAATCCCGGCGACGTGCAAGCCATGTTCGATCGAAAGTTCGACCACATCATCTTCAACGGCGGGGTCTTCAAGTATCACCCCTTCGTCACCGGAGGCCACGCCCTGGAGGCGAAACCCGGCGAGCGCGTAAGAGTCTATTTTGTGAATGCAGGACCGAATGAATTCTCCGCCTTTCATCCGATCGGTGAAATCTGGGACAACGTGTACGAAAGCGGCAATCCGGCCAACGTGCTGAAAGGAGTCCAGACCTACGTGGTCGGACCCGGCAGCGCCGCCACCTTCGACGTAGTCGTCGAGTCGGCCGGGGCCTATCCCCTGGTCACACATTCCCTCACTGGGGCGCTCCGGGGTGCGATCGCGGTGCTGGTAGCTTCGCCCGAGGCCAAGCCCGCGCCGCTGATGCCGATGGTGCCCTGGGCGATCGCCCCCAAGCCGGCTCAATAGTGCAGGGTGTGTCCGGCCGGCGGGGCCCCAGGCGGGCCCCCCCGGCCGATCGGGATGAGCGGGACAAGGTGAAGAGGGGCAATTAG
>CAZZPI010000140.1:0-6695 GCA_964655865.1 uncultured Nitrospiraceae bacterium | reverse complement strand
ACTGGCTTATAAAGCCGGTCGCATCCCGCGCAAACTCTACGCGACTGCCAGCAGTCCGATCGAGGGAATGCTATAGAAGAGTTCTGAGTTCTGCGTGCTGCGTGCTGAGTTTTGAAACAAGAGCGCCGAGCAATACGTCAAATTCGAAGAGGCCCAAAGCGCCGGCTCTTGGTTGCCTCTTCTTAACTTAGAACTCAGCATTCTCAACTCGGAACTTGACCGCATGCCTTCAGTTGATTTCTCCCTCTGTCTGGTCACGGACCGGCGCCAGACCAACGGCAGACCTCTCGTCGCCCTCATCGAGGAAGCGCTGCGCGCGGGCCTGACCGCTGTGCAACTGCGCGAAAAAGATCTCGGGACGAGAGTTCTGATGACGCTCGCGGTGGAGATCCGCGATCTCGCGAGATCTTTCGGGGCGACGCTCCTGCTCAACGATCGAATTGATCTGGCCCAGGTCATCGGGTCCAGTGGGGTTCATTTGCCCGCTGCAGGGTTGCCGGCGTCGGTCGCGCGCCGAATACTCGGCCCGAACCAACTGGTGGGCATCTCGACTCACAGCGTGGAAGAAGTGCTCCGAGCCGAATCGGACGGCGCAGACTTCGTTGTCCTTGGCCCTGTCTACGAGACGCCGTCGAAGCGGGCGTATGGTGCTCCGCTTGGGCTGTCGAGCGTTGAGGAGGCCGCGCGACGTGCGCGCGTGCCGGTGTTCGCCATCGGAGGAATCACCGCATCGCGCGCACGGGACGTGAGACGAGCCGGCGCCTCCGGCGTGGCCGTCGTCTCCGCCATCCTCGGCGCGGACGATGTGACGCGCGCGACGCGCGCAATCCTCGAGGCTGTTGCTGATGCCGTGTAAGGTCGATCGACATGTCGTCGCGCTCGAGTCGGGTCGCGAGGGCGAATTGTGTGTCGCATTCATTGTGGGTTCTTCTCGCGCAGTTGACTTTGCCAGGCAATCAGGTGATATTATCTTCACGACGTGAACAACATTGACTGGCAAGGCTTTGGCGGGCGTTGACGGTTTTCGAGATGGCCGAGGGGAAAGAAAGCCCAAGCCGGTTACGTTCCTTCCGTGAGTCTGTTACGAAGATTGCCAAACGCGTTTCCGATCGAGAGGCAACCGTGATCCATCGTAACGACGAACACGCCAGAGAAATGGAAAAGCTGAGAGTGCAGATCCAGTCGATGGAAGAAGAAATCCGCCGACTGTATCAGTCACGCTATCAACTTGACCAAGCCACCAAGCAGAACGAGAAACTGGTCGCCACTCTCCAGGAAGCGAAGGCGCAGATCGAGGCGCTCCGAGCCGAAGTGGAAAAACTCACGGCACCCCCGTCATCCTACGGAATCTTTTCAGGGTTGAATACGGACGGGACGGCGACGGTCTACGTGTCCGGGCGTAAGATGAAGGTCAGCGTGCACCCTTCCATCAAAGCCAAGGAGCTGAAGAAGGGGCAGGAGGTCATTCTGAACGAGGCCCTGAACGTCATTGAGGCCCGAGGCTTCGACGGCCAGGGGGAGGTCGTCCGCCTCAAAGATGTGTTGGAGGGATCCCGGGCTCTGGTGACCTTGCACTTCGACGAAGAGAAGGTCGCGGAACTCGGCGAGCCCTTGCTTGTCGAGCGGCTCAGCGTCGGCGATCATCTCCTATACGATCCGCGTTCCGGTTACGTAATCGAAAAACTGCCGAAGTCTGAAGCGGAGGAGTTGGTTTTGGAAGAAGTGCCGGATGTCGGCTATGAACAGATCGGCGGGTTGCAGAACGAAATCGAGCACGTGCGGGATGCGGTCGAATTGCCGTTCCTGTACCCCGAGCTCTTCTCGAGCTTCAAATTGAGCGCCCCCAAGGGGGTGCTGCTCTATGGGCCTCCGGGTTGCGGTAAAACCCTCATCGCCAAGGCAGTCGCGAATTCGATCGCGAAAAAGATGGGCCACTTGACCGGCAAGCAGTTGCGCAGCTACTTCCTGCACGTCAAGGGACCGGAGTTGCTGAGCAAGTATGTGGGCGAGTCGGAGCGGCAGGTTCGGGAGGTGTTCAGAAAGGCGAAAGAGCGGGCGGATGAGGGGCATCCCGTCATCGTCTTCTTCGACGAGATGGATGCGTTATTCCGCACGCGCGGCTCGGGAATTTCTTCGGACGTGGAATCGACGATCGTGCCGCAATTCCTGTCAGAGATCGACGGCGTCGAGCGCCTGCGGAACGTCATCGTGATCGGCGCGAGCAATCGGCAAGACCTTATCGATCCGGCCGTGTTGAGGGCCGGCCGGTTGGACGTCAAGGTTAAAGTCGGCCGTCCCGACGCCGCCGCGGCGCGCGACATCTTCTCCAAATACGTGACGTCGGATCTGCCGTTCGTCGAGGACGAATTGCAACGATTCGGCGGAGACGTGACGGCTCTGGTGAACGCCGCGATCGAACAAACCGTCAACGCGATGTATGCCACTTCGGACGAGAACAAGTTCATTGAGGTGACGTACCAGAACGGCGAGAAGGAAACCCTGTACTTCAAGGACTTCGCGAGCGGCGCGCTGATCGAAGGCATCGTCTCGCGCGCAAAGAAGTATGCGGTCAAGCGGGCGATCGCGAAGGAACGGGTCGGCCTCCGGGCGGAGGATCTGGTCCGCGCGATTCGCGAAGAGTTCAAAGAGCACGAAGACCTTCCCAATACGACCAATCCGGACGACTGGGCCAAGATTGCCGGCAAGAAGGGCGAGAAGATCGTGCACATCCGCACGATCAGCGGCGGCCCATCGGAATCCCGGCAGATCGAGACCGTCACCACCGGCCACTATTTGTAAGCCCGCAGACCTATGCCAGACATGTCTTCTCCGAGCATAGTGCCGCGAGTCGTCGGCACCGAGACCGAATTTGGCATCGCCAGCCGCGAAGCAGCGGCCATCGACCCTGTCTCCAACTCCATTCATCTCATCGCGTCCTATCCTGCGCTGCCGGCCCCGCATGCGATCTGGGACTATGAGAACGAGAACCCCCTGCTCGACGCGCGGGGGTTTGAAGTCGAGGGTGAGCGGGAGCGGCCGGGCCCGGATTACAATCGTCAGCTCAACAAACTTCTCGCAAACGGCGGACGCCTGTACGTGGACGGGGCCCATCCGGAATACTCAACGCCGGAATGCACGAACCCTCGCGAAGTCGTCGTGTTCGAGCGGGTCGCCGAACGCGTCATGGCGAAGAGTTTGGAAGGCGTCAGCCAGGCCCGAGGGCGCGAGTGTTTCGTGCTCTACAAGAACAACTCAGACGGGAAAGGCAACAGTTACGGCTACCACGAGAATTACCTTGTCTTCCGGCGCGTGCCGTTCGAGAGAATCGTGCGCGCCTTGACGCCGTTCCTCGTCACGCGTCAAATCTTCGCAGGCGCCGGTAAAGTCGGGGCGGAAAACCAGACGGCGCCGTGTGAATATCAGATCGCGCAGCGCTCGGACTTTTTTGAGTGCCTGGTCGATCTGAACACGATGGTGAAACGCCCCATCATCAACACGAGGGATGAACCGCATGCCGATCCCGCCAAGTATCGCCGACTTCACGTCATCGTCGGCGACGCAAACATGGCGGAGGTGTCGACCTATTTGAAAGTGGGCACGCTGTCCATCCTGCTCGACCTCCTCGAAGGCGGCGGCGAGCTGCCCGACTTCGAGCTCGAAGATCCGGTCAGGACGGTCAAACAGGTCTCGCGCGATCTGTTGATGAAGGATACGCTCAAACTGTCCAATGGGGGTGTGAGCACGGCGATCGAGATCCAACGGGCGTACCTGACAGCGGCCATGGATTATTACGCCTGTCACGAATTACCGCAGGTCACGAAAGACGTGCTCGTTCGGTGGGAGGACGTGCTCGGCAAGCTCGAGCGCGATCCGAGACTCCTTGTGCGTGAGCTCGATTGGATGGCCAAGCGACACATGATCGAGTCCTACATGGAGAAAAAGGGCTGCGGGTGGGACGACCCGCGTGTCCGACTCATGGATCTCCAATACCATGACGTGCGCCCGGATAAAGGCTTGTACTATACTCTCGAGCGGAGCAATATGATCGAGCGTGTCGTGATGGACGAGGACATCGCGAAAGCGGAACGAACTCCGCCCACCGGCACGCGAGCATACTTCCGCGGGCGGTGCGTGGCCAAGTATCCGACCGCGGTCTACGGTGGAAGCTGGACGTCCGTGCTGTTCGATGTGGGCAATACCACAGTGAAACGAATTCCTTTAATGGAACCCACGCGCGGGACCGAGGCCTTGACCCGCGACCTATTGGAGGCTGCGGACTCGGCCCAAGCGCTGCTTGCCAAGTTGACGGCATGACTGTGCCCTTCTTCCCTCATGACGAAGGGTCGAGCTTTTTCGATTTTCTGACCCGCCGATACCCCGAGCTTACCCCGGGTCCCAGGTTTGCGACGCAATCTCCTGCAGGCGTATCACGCGCCGACCCGCAGACCGGCCCGCCGTTTCCGCTTCCACAAGGAACGACCGTGCTGGCGATGAAATATCTCGGGGGCGTGGTCATCGCCGGCGATCGCCGGGCGACCGAAGGATACCAGATCGCCGAACGTCGCATCGAGAAGGTTTTCAAGATCGACGACCACTCGGCGATGGCCATCGCCGGGGCCGCCGGTCCTTGCATCGAAATGGCCAGGTTGTTTCAGACCGAGCTGGAGCACTACGAAAAACTGGAAGGCACGCCGCTCTCCTGCGAGGGGAAGGCCAATAAACTCGGTCAAATGGTCAAGGCCAACCTTCCGATGGTCTTTCAAGGTTTGGTCGTCATGCCGCTGTACGTAGGATACGACGTGAAACGCGGCGAGGGCCGTATTTTCAAGTACGACCTGGCCGGCGGCAGATACGAAGAGTCCGATTACCATTCGATCGGATCGGGCGGAAAAGACGCCCGAAACACCATCCGCGAACATTTCAAAAAGGGGCTGCCGGAAGAAGAGGGATTGAAGCTGGCGTTGCTGGCGCTCTACAACGCTGCCGATGAAGATGTCGGTACCGGGGGTCCCGATCTCATCCGCGGAATCTACCCGACCGTCAAGCTGGTCAACGCGCACGGCATTCTCGACGTGCCCGAAGAGCGGGTCAAGGCGATCTACGAAACGTTGCTGGAGTCGCGCCGACGCGAAGGATAGTTCGATGCCCTTGCCCTACTACGTGTCGCCAGAACAAATGATGCAGGACAAGGCGGAGTATGCCAAGAAGGGCATCGCCAAAGGCCGGTCTATCGTCGCAATGGAATATACCGAGGGAGTGCTGCTTTCGGCGGACAACCCGAGCGCCTCTCTGCACAAGATTTCGGAGGTCTACGACAACATCGCGTTCGCCGGTGCCGGGAAATACAGCGAGTTCGAGAATCTCCGCAAAGCCGGCATCCGCCATGCCGACCTCAAAGGGTTCATGTACAGCCGCGAAGACGTTACAGCGCGGTCGTTGGCCAACGGCTATTCCCAGGCGCTCGGCACCGTCTTCAGTCAGGAGCTCAAACCGTTGGAAGTCGAGATTCTCGTGGTGCAGGTCGGCGGCAATGATCACCCCAATGAGATCTATCGCATCTCCTTCGACGGCAGCATCATCGACGAGCGGGGCTTCGCGGTCATCGGGGGAAAAGCCGAAGCCGTGCAGACCCTCCTCAAGGAACGAATGCCTCAGGATACGCCGGATCTCACCAAAGCCATCTCGCTTTCGGTCGCGGCGCTGGAACACGGCGCCGGCCAAAAGCTGTCGGCAGAGGGCTTGGAGGTGGCGATCCTCGACCGGACGCGCGAGGGACGGAAATTCCGGCGTCTGTCTTCAGTGGAAACCAAGACGCTCCTCAAACACTGAGCGATCCCGAACAACTCGTGGAGAGTTCCGCCCTTTCGGTTGAAGACGGGGGGCGAGCAGTGTATCCTGAAGGAGGTCATTACTGCGCGGGCCGGCTTCATGAAGCAACGGATCTTCGGTCTTGAAAACGAGTACGGCCTGATCTTCTCGCCGAACGGCCGCATCTACCTGCCCATGGAGAAGGTCCTCGGCTATATCTTCGAGGGCCTGATCCCGAACAGTTGGCCCTCGAACGCCTTCCTGGTCAACGGGGCGCGCTTCTACCAAGACACAGGCTGCCACCCTGAGTACTCGACACCCGAGTGCGACAATATTGTCGACCTTGTCGTCCATGACAAAGCCGGTGAACGCTTGCTGGAAGCCTGTCTGCCGGCGGCTGAAGAGCGGCTGCGCGAAGAAGGGCTCTCGGGCGAAATCTACATTTTCAAGAACAACACTGATTCGTTGGGCAACACCTACGGTTGCCATGAGAACTACCTCATGCGGCGCGACGTGGACTTCTGGAAGGTCACCGAGCAACTGATCCCCTTCTTCGTCACGCGTCAGATCTATGCCGGATCGGGCAAGGTGCTCAAGGTGTCCGGCAAGCCGCAATTCTTCATCTCGCAAAGGGCCCAGCACATTCATGAAAAGACGTCGTCTTCAACGACCTCCTCCCGCAGCATCATCAACACCCGCGACGAACCCCATGCCGACGCCGAGAAATACCGTCGGCTGCATATCATCGTCGGCGACTCGAATATGTCGGAGTACGCCACCTATCTCAAGGTAGGGACGGCCGCGCTGGTGCTCTCCATGGTGGAAGACGGCTTCTCTGTTCACGGGATGGAACTGGAGGACCCGGTGAAAGCCATTCGGGAGGTCTC
>CAZZPI010000139.1:0-6718 GCA_964655865.1 uncultured Nitrospiraceae bacterium | reverse complement strand
GACGCTGGCGTTGAAAGGAGCCGACATCATTTGCCATCCCTCCAATCTGGTCCTTCCCAACTGCCCCGATTCGATGCCCACGCGCTGCCTCGAAAACCGAGTGTTCGCCGTCACGTGCAACCGGATCGGCAGCGAAGCGCGCGGCGGGAAGGAGGCGCTGACGTACATCGGTCAGAGCGAGGTGGTCACGCCGAAGGGCCGTATCCTGCACCGCGCACCGCCGGACCGGGAGGAGCTGTTCGTGGTGGACATCGATCCGATAGAGGCGAGGTCCAAGGCGCTCAACCCCTACAACGATCTGTTGCGGGACCGGCGCCCTCCACTCTACGCGCGATGATCATGGAACGGAGAGGCGGAAAGGCTTGCCGACGCGAAGGAAACGACGGTAGGATAAATGGCCATGACACCGCTCGGCAAAGGCATCTTCCTGGTCGCGGCGCCGGCCCTGCGCGATCCCAACTTCCGGCAGACGGTGGTGCTGCTCTGCGAACATGGACCGGAGGGCGCGCTGGGATTCGTCGTGAACCGTCCGACTGCCGTCAATCTTGCTGAGGCGTTGCCCCACATTCCCGTGCTGGAGAGCCAGCGGCACGTGTTGTTCTCAGGTGGGCCGGTACAGACCAACCAAATCATGCTCCTGTACCGCGTGGCGGAGATTCCTGAGAAGTCCCACCATGTATTCGACGGAGTGTGTCTGGGTGGCGATATGGAGGTAGTGGAACGAATCCTGACCGTGACACCAAGCCACGAAGCGTTTCGAGCTTATCTCGGCTATTCCGGCTGGGGACCGGGGCAGCTCGAAGTGGAGATGCAGACCGGGTCGTGGATTACCATACCTGCCGATCCCTCCATCGTCTTCGAAAAAGACCCCAGGCGCATCTGGCCAGACATTCTCATCTCCCTGGGCGACGGCTATCGGCATTACGCCGATATGCCCTTCGATCCGAGCTTCAATTAAGACCAGCGTATAGGCGTATAGGTGAGAGCGAATGGACAGGCAGCGCACCTCCACCCTCCCATTCCCCTTCAAGAGGGAGGGTCGCGGGGAGGGGGCGATGCGTTTGCTGCAGCTGGGGTGCGGACCCACAAGGACCGCTCTCGTCGGGGGATGACAGATCGCCTCTGTTTTGTATGAGGGCCAGGGCGCTTGCCATGCGACGCATCCTCCTCATTTGTGCTTCGACCTGGTTCGTCCTTGCTGCGTCCGGCTGCGGCCTGGCCTATACCGTCATCAAGTCGGAGGCGAAGCTCGACCACCTCTCGGTCCCGATGGGCAAAGAGGGCGTGGTCGAACGCATCGGCCAACCGGATCGCGTCCTGCGCGACGACGGTCGAGTGTTGGTCTGGGAATATTCGCTCACCGCCCGCAAGCAGTGGATATACGAATTGGCGCTCTGTCCCGTTTCGTTCTGGATCGGGGGGTGTTTGATCTATCCCTTCACTAACGTCGTCACGGAGCATCAGCGCGAGTATCCCTTTCACGTGGTGTTGGTCGACGATCAGCTCTGCGCCTGGGGCCCGGCGGTAGCCATACTCCTAAGACGCAAGGCCTGTACGAGTCCGCCTGCGGAAGGACTTCGCTTCGGGAAGGCGCGAAGCGAACCGGTAGTCACGGGGATCGGCCCCATCGATCGCGACACGATCGACCGCTACCGCACGATGGCGGTCATGCCGTTTGAAGATGCGGTCGGCGCCGCGGGATCGGGGGCGCGCGTTTCAGGTATCGTGACGACGTTGCTGCTCGATCTGGATCTGGCAATTGTCGAACGGACAAAATTGGAGCAGGTGGTGAAGGAACAAGTCTTGAGGTTGACTCGAGGGGACGACACCGATGCGCTCAAGGTGGGAAAGCTGGCCGGGGCGAACGCGATCGTCGTGGGCGAGGTGCAGCAGTGGGAGTCGGACGCGGCGGCTCGCACCTCCCGCGTCTCACTCGCGCTGCGTCTGATCGACGTCGAAAGCGGCCTGCTGCTGTTCAGCGGTGAGGGGCACATGGGAGAAGGCGTCGTCGACGACCAAGAATACGCGGCTCGCCTGATCGCCCATCGCATCCTGGCGAGATTCGGGACCAAGACCGGGCTGTTGGGCAGCGGGCGAATCGGCGTGAATTGGGAATTGCGGGAGGGCGACGGGACGAAATTCTATCTCGTGCGAGACGTGCAGCCGGGGACGCCGGTGGAAAAAGCCGGTCTTCAAGTTGGAGACCGTGTGCTGGCCTGCAACGGGAAACCCCTCGCCGGCGTCGCGACAGAACGTGATGCGAAGCGGCTCTGCCGAGTCGAAGCAGGACAGACATTACGACTCGATGTGCGCCGGAGCGAAGTGCCGATTGAGCTTGCCGTCGTCGCAGAAGCACGGCCTGGGTTGTGAGAATGCAGATGGATCGCGGTATGGCGCCGTCATGCCCATCTCCTCTCTAAAAGTCGGTTCCCGGCCCCGATCCGAAATTCACTTCACGGTCGAGTTTGAGGAAGGGGAGTCAACCTTGAGTCGGGCTCCCCGGCGGGTACGGAACGGTTCAGGGCGGGGAAAATACTCGGATCCCATTCTGTTCGACCTTGCTCGTGAAAGAAACGGCCTCTGGGGATATCGACCCCAGAGGCCGATGTCGTCTCACGCGTCGAGAGCTAGACGATTTTTCGGCGGCGCCACGCTGCGAGTCCGGCGAGGCAGGAGCCAAGCAAGAGGCACGAAGCCGGCGCCGGCAGAGAGGCTGTATGGGAGAATGACGCACCAGTTAGGGTAATGGTGTAACCTCCGCCGCTCCCAGACGAACCGCTCCAGCTATTCAGAGGAAGCGCACCACCAGGACCTGTCGGGCCGAATACTCCGGTGAAGGGAGAAGACGGGAAGATCAGCCCGCCTGAGCTGAAGGGGTCGCGATTGTACTGGGAAATGCCCAGGTAGTAGAGGCCGGTTGAAGTCGGGCTGTTCGCATGGCCGGCCGGCAACCTCGACAGGAGGCCGACGCTGTCGTCATTTGCATAGACGCCGAATCCGCCGGCATTGAATAAGAACAGTTGGGTGTCGAAGCTGGCTCCGCCGATCGTCGAGGCCGAAAAGGCAGCCGGACTCGGAATGTAGATTCGGAACAAATCGACATCGGTTCCGGATGAGAGGGTGCCGGCGATCGACGTGAGCGATCCGGCTCCGTTCGTCGATTGAGCGGTGCCGAGCAAATGCCCCGCATCACCGATTTCGTTCCACGGAATCGCCTCGGCTGGAGCACTTGAATACAACAGCGCGGCCAACGCGAAGGTTGCAGTGACGGCACGTTTCAACGAGGTAATTCGACCCATGACGAGACTCCTCCTCTTGAATGGATGTTAAGGATGTTGTCGGCGGTCAGTTGGTTCTGACGCCCAGGCCCATCTTTGCCCATGAACCGGCTGCTGTCACTTCCACGGGAGTGGGGGATGTCCGTCCTTCCGGTGGCGAATAGACGGGAATCGAACCAAATCGGGGCAAGACTGACGGGACGAGGAGGGCCGTGAGCCTGCGAAGGTGCGGCAGGGCAGGAGATGATGTTCGTCCGCGGTGCCTGTGCTAAGTCCTTGCTGTTGCTGTATCGATCGGTATAGCGAGAAGTTCGGCTAAGAACTTCCCGGTATGGGAGCCAGGGGTCCTGGCCACCTGTTCCGGCCGTCCTTCCGCCACGATCTGCCCTCCGGCTGCGCCGCCTTCAGGGCCTAGGTCGATCACCCAATCTGCGGTCTTGATCACGTCGAGGTGATGCTCCACGACGACCACGGTGTTGCCCGCATCGACCAGCTTGTGCAAGACCGCCAGCAGCTTCTTCACGTCGTCGAAGTGTAAGCCGGTGGTCGGCTCGTCCATGATATAGAGCATGTCAGGAGACTGGCTCCGGCCACTCCGGTGCCTGTCCCCGTTTGTCCCGTCCCCCTGCCGAGGACGTTGATGAAGGGGGACAGACACCCGCGGAAAGGTGTCTGTCCCCTTGGACAGTCCCGAGCCGGAGATCAGTTCTGCTGCAATCTTGAGCCGCTGGGCTTCCCCGCCGGACAACGTGGTGGCCGATTGTCCGAGCCGGAGATAGCCGAGCCCGATCGAAGCCAAGAGATGCAATTTCTCGCCGAGCTTGGGGGTGCCGCTGAAGAAGCCGATGGCCTCATCAACCGTCATGTTCAAGACCTCGTGGATGTTCTTGCCTTGGAAGCGAACCTCCAGCACCTGCGGCTTAAATCGTCGGCCATTGCACTCCTCGCAGGTGGCGTAGATGTCCTCGAAGAAATACATCTCGAGTTTCTCGAAGCCGTTACCTTCGCAGCGGTCGCACCGTCCCCCTGGAGTATTGAACGAAAAGTGCGCAGGGCTGAGGCCGTGGCGCAGGGCCTCGCGTTCCGATGCAAAGAGCGAGCGAATCTCGTCGAAGGCCTTCAGGTAGGTGATGGGGTTGGATCGCGGCGTGCGGCCGATCGGCTGTTGGTCGATCAGCCGGACGCCCTTGAGATGTTCCAGACCCTTGATGGCTTTGAAACGGCCCATCGGCAGAGATTCCACCCGAAAGGCGCGGGCCACCGCTCGATAGAGCGTCTCCTCCACGAGCGTGCTCTTGCCCGAGCCCGAGACGCCGGTCACGCACACCAACATGTGCAAGGGAATCCGGACGAGAAGATCCTTGAGGTTATGCTCGGAGGCGCCGGCAATGCTCAAGACCTTCCCGTTGCCCGGCCGCCGGGCGCGAGCGAGAGGGATGGTTTCCTCCCCGCGCAGGTAGCGGGCGGTGAGCGGGCGAGGATCTTTCAGGAACTGTTCCCGTGAGGCGGCGCAGACGACTTCACCGCCTTTATCGCCCGAGGAAGGTCCCATCTCGATCAAGAAGTCGGCTGTGTCGATGATCTGCCGGTCGTGCTCGACCACGACGACCGTGTTGCCGGCCTGGGCGAGGTCTTCGAGAATGCCGGCGAGGGTGGCGGTATCCCGCGCATGGAGGCCGATGGTCGGCTCATCGAGGACATAGAGCGTCCCGACCAACCGCGAGCCGAGTTGGTTCGCAAGGGCGATCCGTTGCGCCTCGCCGCCGGATAAGGTTCTCGTTTGACGCGAGAGGGTGAGATAGCTCAGCCCCACGCGCTGGAGGAAGCCGAGCTTGGCGTGAAGTTGCCGGAGGATGTCCTGCGCCACCTCGCGGTCGAACGTGGAAAGATTCAAGCCCTCGACCCACCGCGCCCCCTGGTTGATCGTGAAACCAGAAACTTGGTGGATATCCTGGGCTGCGACCTTGACGTAGAGGGCCTCGGGTTTTAGGCGGGCCCCTCGACAGGACGAACAGAGCACCGGACTGCGATAGCGGCTCAAGAACACCCGCACGTGGAGCTTATAGCGTTTGGTTTCGAGGTATTCGAAAAACTGTCGGATGCCTTCGAACTCACCGTCTCCTTCCCACAGTATTTTCCGAATCGCCGCGGGTAACTGCTTGTAGGGGCTGTGCAGGTTGACGCCCCGCCGTTTCATGGCGAGGACCATCTGCTTGTGCCACCAATCCGCGCCGGGTTTGCTCCAGGGTTCGATGGCCCCTCCGAGCAGCGAGCGGCTTTGGTCGGGGATCACCAGGTCTTCATCGTATCGCAGGATGTTTCCGAAGCCCGTGCATTCAGGACAGGCGCCGACCGGATGGTTGAAGGAGAACAACAGCGGCCGAATCGGCTCGAACGTGCGTCTGCACTGCTGGCACCGAAACTGGGCGCTGTAGGTCCGTGCCCCGTGACCGATCACATCGACGCGACAGAGGCCGTCGGCCTCGTGAAAGGCCGTCTCGATAGCCTCGACGAGTCTGGTTCGGTTATCGGCCCGCAGGACCAGTCGATCCAAGACCACATGGAAATCGGAATTCGCCTCACCCCAACCCTCTCCCCCGCGGGGGAGAGGGGAAGCTGAGGGGGGTCTTGGAAGCTCCACACCAGCTTGCAGGTCCACGACCTCGTTGCCGCACTTCAGCCTGGTAAAGCCTCGCTTGATCAGCGAATCGAGGAACGCGCGGTGATGGCTCGGAGCAGGGGTATGCACCGGAAAGAGAATCATGGCTCGCTGGTCGGGGAACCGCGCCAAGAGATCGTCCGCCGCGGAACCTGGCTGGTATCCCCGCGCCTCGATTCCGCAATCCGGACAGATCGGCTTGCCGACCTTCGCAAAGAGCAGCCGCAACAAGTCGGCGATCTCGGTCGCGGTTCCCACCGTAGAGCGTGAGGTCCGAACCGGGTTCTTTTGTTCGATGGCGATCGCGGGTCGGACGTTGATCAGACGGTCCACGTCGGGGCGGTCGACCTTATCCAGAAACATCCGCGCGTAGGTGGAGAGCGATTCCACATAGCGCCATTGTCCCTCGGCGAAGAGGGTGTCGAAGGCCAGCGAGGACTTACCCGATCCCGACACGCCGGTGATGGCCGTGACGCGATTGTGTGGAATTCGCACCGAGATGTTCTTGAGGTTATTCTGGCGCGCGCCTTCGATGATCAGGTCGCCAAAATCTTGAGAAGGTGTTGTACTGTTGGCCATGGGGAAGTCCAAAGCCCGGAGAGAAATAGACATATCCTAGCAAGCGGGGCAGGAGAGCGCAACCTACAACATCATCTTCCCATCTGCCACACGTGTCTCGCTCGACGAGATCAATGGTTCGTCGCTTGTTTCAGTGAGCGGCCGTTTCCTTCGCGCTTTCGTCCGGATTGTTGACAGTCTTGGGCCAAGGGGGTAATGAAAC
>CAZZPI010000138.1:0-6746 GCA_964655865.1 uncultured Nitrospiraceae bacterium | reverse complement strand
GAGCAAAAAGGCCACCAAGGCTGTGCCGGTCATATCCAGAAACAAGATGCTGTGGAGATGGCGACTGAGGGTGAGGCCGATATAGTTCAGCAGCACGCCCGCCGCCAGAATCACGCTCGTTTCATACAGGAACAGGTAGGAGGCTTTTTGAAACAATGTGGTGCTGACCGGCTCGAATCTTCCCGTGGCCTCCTGCTGGTCAGGTTCTGTGGCGGCGTTCTTTCTGGATGTCCGTCGGCTCCTCCATTCGTCCTTGAATTTGAGGAGCTTCTCAAAAATCGAGAGCAGGGCGGCGACAAACCCCGCCACCGTCCCGCCCCACATGAGAAACTCTTTGGCGTACTCTTCAGGCACGAGTCCTCCGGAATCTGGCGGTCATTTTAGCCAGGAGATGGGAGGCACGCCAGCAAAAGGCCTGAAGTCAGCAGGCGAGCACGGAGCTGAGGAGAGGCCGGTTGTGAAAACGGGCGTCGCCGGGCTCAGGGAGAGAGCGGGGCCTGCCGCCGGTGCTGCAGGAGATGGGTGACCACGGCTCCCAAGAGGACGAGCAAGGCGGAATAGTAGATCCACAACAACAGCAGCACCACCTCGAGGACCGATCCATAGAGCCGGCTGTAGACACTCGCCTGTTGCATGTACGCGGTCGTCAGGAACTTGGCCGCCACCCATAAGAGCGCGAAAGTTCCCGCACCCCAGGCCGCATCCCGCCAGGTCGGTCGCTGAGCCGGAACCGAACGGTAGAGGCAGACGACCGCGGCGAATGCAAAGCCGAAGGGAAGTGTGTAGGTCAAGAGAACGCGGTGCGCCGCGACGGCGACAAGGTTTAGCCCCCATGCGTGCGGGGCATGGCGCACGAAAAATTCGACGATTTGTGTGGCGGCGTAGGAGACGATGACCAGACCTCCGAGCCCGGCCAAGAGCACGACGGCGATGGCGGTGGACAGGAGCGTATGTCGCTGTCGCGAGGTCCCGAAGACCGCGTGGAGCGCGTAATCAAGCTCGTAGAACACGGAAGCGCCCAGCCAAGCGACGGACACGAACACGATCCAGCGCACGTTCTCCAGGTCGCTGATCTGCCTGATCTGCTGCGCCAAGCCCTCTCCCAACGTCGGCAAGAACCCCTTGAGGAAACCGAGGAGAAACTCATGGCCGATCCGCGACTGGTCTACGAAGAGGCTGATCCCGTATAAGAGCAGAACGACCATCGGGAAGAGCGACAAGAGGGAAAAGAACGCCAGGGAGGCGGCCAGGCTCGCGCACCCCTTCACACGGAACGTCGTGACGATGTCGGCGAGAACGCGCCAGGCAATTCGGACCCGGTGGTGGGCAAGATCGATGAGCGAAAGCCGAGACGATTCGTGCAGCGTGTCCACACACATGAGAATAGCACGCTCCGTGCGACCCGCCCGGCCGGGGCTCGTTCGTGACGCGCCGCGCGACGTTAATGCTAAGCGAGCCGGCTTAAGAGGATGGGGATTCGACCGCTACGGAACTAGGAGAACCGCCCGGCTGGCGAGCGAAATGATCGGATCGGGGAACACTCCGAACAGCAGGATACCGACGAGCGCGCAGGCCAGCACGAACGAGAGGGTAGGAGACGTGGCGAGGGTCGGCAGCACCGCCTGCGAAGGGTCGGACTCCCGCATGTACATCACCATGACGATGCGCAGGTAGTAGTAGGCCGAGACCGCGGCGAAGACGACCGCGACGACGGCCAACCAGGTGAGGCCGACGTCGACGGCGGCCATGAAGACGTAGAACTTTGCGATGAACCCGGCAGTCGGAGGAATGCCGGCCAGCGACACCAGAAAGACCAGCATAAGCAGCGCAGCGATCGGTTGACGCTTGGCGAGTCCCGTGTAGTCGTCGATTTCATCCCCTTCCAGGCCCCCTTTGCGCAACATCGCGACCACCGCGAACGCGCCCAGCGTCATGAACGCGTAGATCGCCAGGTACAGCAATACGGCGGCCAACGCCGCGTGCGACCCTTGCGTGGACGAGCTGCGTCCCAGGGCCACCAAGCCGATCAGGGCGTACCCGGCGTGGGCGATACTGGAATAGGCCAGCAGCCGCTTCACGTTCGTCTGGACGATGGCGACCTGATTGCCCAGGACCAGCGTGAGGAGGCAGACCGTGAGGAACAAGCCGCCCCAATGGGCTCGCAATCCTCCAAGACCCTCCACGAACACCCGAAGGAATGCGCCGAAACTCGCCGCCTTGGACGCCACCGCCATGAAGGCCGTCACGGAGGTCGGCGAGCCTTCATACACATCGGGCGTCCACATGTGAAAGGGAACGAGCGCAAGCTTGAAGCCGAATCCCACGGCCAGGAGGATCATCGGCGCCAGGAGAACCGGATCTCCGACGCCCTTCGTGCCGATCGCGGAGGCGATGACGGACAATCGCGTGCTCCCTGTCGCGCCGTAGAGCAACGAGATGCCATAGAGCAGAATGCCGGAGGAAAACGCGCCCAAAACGAAATACTTCGCGGACGCTTCGAGCGACTGCGACTCGGACCGTTTCAGGCCGGCCATCACATAGAGGGAGAGAGACATCAGCTCCATGCCGAGGTAGATGGTCAGGAGATCGGCCGCCGACACCATGACCATCATCCCCGAAAGGGCCAGCAGGACGAACCCGTAATACTCGCCCAGGTGCAGCCGTTCCGCCTTCAGGTAGGGGAGGGAGAGCAGGATCGTCAAGCCCGTGGTCAGATACAGCAGCAACTTCCAGAAGCAGGCGTACGGATCGATCACCACCAGATCGCTGAAGGCTCGGATTCGGCCGTCGTTCATCTGGGAGGCCGTGAACCCGAGGCATATGGCCAGCGCGCCCAGGCTCAGCCACGCCAATCCGTCTTTTTTCGACAAGGGCGTGAGAGGGTCGAGACCGAGCACCAGACAGGCGGCGGCCACGACCACCAATTCGGGGAGAATCGCGAGGATGTCTGCGAGAGGCAGGGTCATTCGTCAACCGTCATTGGCGTCATTCAGTCCGAATGTCCGAAGCTCGAAACGCCGACAAGTCGCGCCCAAGGCGCTCGGGTTTCGGACGTGAAGACTTACGCTGCGCGGTGTGCGTGACGTCGCGCTCCTCTTGTTGGCTCTTGCCCAACGCTTGGGCCACGCTGGCGTGCATGCGGGTCAGCAGCGGGTTCGGAAAAATGCCGATCCAAAATACGAGGATCAGGAGCGGGACCATGGTGGCCATCTCGCGCTCGTTCAGGTCGAACAAGCGGCCCGACTGGTGCTGGTCGGGCGTCCCAAACGCCACGCGCTGGACCATGTAGAGCAGGTAGACGGCGGCGAGAATGACCCCGAGCGAGGCGAACACCGCCGCGACTTTGTTCCAGAAAAAGGCGCCGACCAGGACCAAGAACTCGCCCACGAAGCTGTTTGTCCCCGGGAGCCCCAGCGAAGACAACGCGAAGATGACCAGCACGGTCGCATAGCGCGGCATCGGCTTGGCCAGCCCGCCGTTGTCGGCGATCATGCGGCTGTGGGTCCGCTCATAAATGGCGCCGACGCACAGGAAGAGCGCGCCGGTTGTGATGCCGTGGTTCACCATCTGCATGACGGCTCCTTCGATGCCTTGCACGTTCAGCGTGAAGATGCCGAGCGTGACGAATCCCATGTGGCTGACGCTGGAATAAGCGATCAGCTTCTTGAGATCGGCCTGCGCTAAGGCCATGTACGCCCCATAGATGATCGCGACGATGGAGAGCAGGGCCATGAGCGGGGCGAACACGACCGTGGCATCGGGGAGCATCGGCAGCGTAAAGCGCAAGAATCCATACGCGCCCATCTTCAACAGGATGCTGGCGAGCATTACGCTGCCGGCGGTCGGGGCTTCGACATGCGCATCCGGGAGCCAGGTATGGAACGGGAACATCGGGATCTTCACGGCGAAGGCGGCGAAGAAGGCCCAAAAGATCCAGTTTTGCAGCGAGGCGCTGTAGGCGTTGCGGCTCAAGGCGAGGATGTCGAAGGTCTGGCCCCCCTGGAAGTAGAGCACGATGATGGCGATGAGGAGCAGCACGCTGCCGGCCAGGGTGTACAGGAAGAACTTGATCGCGGCATACAGCCGATTGGGCCCGCCCCAGACCCCGATGAGGAGGTACATCGGAATCAACATCGCTTCCCAAAAGACGTAGAACAGCACGAAGTCCAGGGCGACGAAGACGCCCACCATGGCCGTTTCCATGATCAGGAGCGCGGCGAGGAACATCTGCACGCGGGCTTCGATCGCTTTCCATGAGGCCAGGATGCAGAGTGGGGTCAGGAACGTCGTCAGCAGCACCAGCGGGAGGCTGATCCCGTCCACGCCGACGCTGTAAGCGATCTGCGGCGACGTGATCCAAGCCACGCGTTCCGTAAACTGCATCTGCGTGGCGGCGGGATCGAACCCCCACCACACGGGGAGGGAGAACAGGAGAGCGGCCAGACTGATTCCGAGCGCGAGCCACCGGGCTGTAGCCACGCTGACCGCGCAGACCGCCGCCGCGCCGATCAGCGGCAGGAAGACGATCACTGTGAGCCAGGGAAAAGTATTGGTCATCGGTCATTGGTCATTAGTCAATGGTGCTGGGTAAAGGGATTCAGTAACCGCCCCTATTGACCAGTGACCATTGACCATTGACCCTCTCCGTCAAAACAGCAGATACACCGTCAACATCACTACCGCCCCTAACGCCATGCCCAGCGCGTAGTGCTGGGTCTGCCCGCTTTGGATGAGACGCAGCAGCCAACCCCACAGCGCGACCGCATGGGCCACCCCGTTCACCGCGCCGTCGACGATGGCGACATCCACATATTTCCAGAGACGATCGGCGAGCGTGAACGTCGGCTGCACGACCGTTCGATCGTAGGCTTCGTCGACGTACCACTTGTTCAAGGAGCCCCGGTACAACGCCTGCCATCGGAGCGCCAGCCGCTCAGGCAGACCGGGGTTTGACACGTAGACATAATAGGCGAGGGCGATGCCGACCAAGCCCGTCAGCGTCGCGATCGCCATGATCCCCAAGGCTGCGCTTCCCTCGTGGCCGCCGACGTGCTCGCTCGAGGGGAACGTCGGGCCAAGGAATTCCGGAATGCCTATGTAGCCGGTGGCGACGCTGAGCAGGGCGAGGATCACCAGCGGGATCGTCATCGTCGGCGACGGCTCGTGGATGTGTCCGGCGTGGTGCCGATCGACCCGCGACTCGCCCCAGAAGGTCACGAACACCAGCCGGAAACTGTAGAAGGCGGTCATCAGCGCGGTGACGAGCCCGAGGACCGTGAGGATCTGCCCAAGCGTGCCGGCGGACCATGCGGAGATCAACAAGTCGTCCTTGCTGAAGAAGCCGGCGGTCAGCGGAAATCCGGCGAGCGCCAACGAGCCGACGACGAACGTCCAGTAGGTGACGGGCAGATGACGCTTGAGACCGCCCATGTGCCGCATGTCCTGCTCATGGTGCAGCGCGATGATGACGGAGCCGCAACCGAGGAAGAGCAGGGCTTTGAACGCGCCGTGCGTGAGCAGGTGATACATGCCGGCCGCATAGGCGCCGAGCCCGCACGCCATCATCATGTACCCGAGTTGACTCACGGTCGAGTAGGCCACGATGCGCTTGATGTCGTTCTGTGTCATCGCGATCGTGGCTCCCAGGACCATGGTCGCCCCCCCGACCACGGCGACCACCGTCATCGCCACAGGCGAGAAGTCATACAGCGGCGCCAGCCGGGCGACCATGAAGACCCCGGCCGTCACCATGGTGGCGGCGTGGATCAAGGCTGAAATGGGTGTCGGCCCTTCCATCGCATCGGGCAGCCAGACGTGCAACGGCACCTGGGCCGACTTGCCCACGGCGCCGGCAAACAACAGCAGGCAGATCATCGTCAGGGTCGAGACTTCCCAGGTGCCCCCGAACGGCCGCAACAGATTCATCCGGTCCTCGGCAAAACTCGGGGCCTGATCGAAGATGAGCCCGTAGTCGAGCGAGCCGAAGTTGTACCAGACCAAGAGCATCCCGAGCAGGAACCCAAAGTCCCCGAGGCGGTTGACGACGAACGCTTTCGTGGCGGCTGCGCGGGCCGAGGGCCGCTCATGCCAATGACCGATCAAGAGATAGGAGCAGAGGCCGACCGCCTCCCAAAAAACGAAGAGCTGCAGGAGATTGTTGGCCATGACGAGCATGAGCATGGAAAACGTAAAGAGAGCGATGTACGCGAAGAACCTCGCATATCCCGGCTCTCCGTGCATGTACCCGATGGTGTACACGTGGACGAGCCCGCTCACGATCGTGACAAGCAGCAGCATGACCGACGTCAAGCGATCGACTTGAAGCCCCAGCCTGATTTGCAACTCACCGGAGGTGAGCCAGGTGTACAAGGGATAATTGGCATGATGCCCGTTGGCCACGTCGAACAAGACCAACAACGAGAGGAGGAAGGACACGATGACGGCGGGCACGGCGACCAGGTGGGCCCTGTCCTTGATCCAATGGCCAGCGATGCCTAGGACCAGGAAAGCGGCGAAGGGAAGCAGCGGAATTAGGACGTAAGGCATGGTCAGTCAATGGTCAATGGTCAGTGGTCAATGGAGAAAGGAGCAGGTCGGCGCCAATTTTCTTCACCATTGACCGATGACTATTGACCGTTGACATCTCCTTTACCATTTCAAGAGTTGAAAGTCGTCCACGTTGATCGTGGATTTCGAGCGGTACAAGGCGATGATCTGGTGAGCAAAATGCGGAGTTTTGAGTTCGG
>CAZZPI010000137.1:0-6749 GCA_964655865.1 uncultured Nitrospiraceae bacterium | reverse complement strand
TGACCCCAGCAATCCTCTTTGCTCGCGTAACCCGCACCCAGGCTAATCGGAACCTTAAACAAAGGGCGGTGCTCGTTCGACGCGCGCAGTCGAGGATTGCCGGGGTCACGCCTGTGAGGGACCAGGAACGAGCAAGCTTGGTGGGAGCAGCTGAAACTAGCTCGACGGCCGCAGTGGGACCAACACGAGTTTCCTTGCCGAGGAGAAATCACGAGCGAGCTTGGAGGGACCTCCTCTCAGTTCGTTTCTTGCCAAAAGCCATACGCCATCAGCTCTTGGCTCTTTGTTTGTGCCATAAGCCCTCAGCCATATGCCATTAGCTCTTGAGTTCGACGCCGGTGGTGCGAATCAACCAGAGTGCATCGGATATTTCTACGTTGAGGGCAGTTAATCGGACACTAACCGGGGAGGACGACCAAATCGCAATGCCTGGCGATGCGCGAGAAATCTTGATCTGCTGTCAGGAGGGGATAGCCGTGTTGGCACCAAGCGGTTGCAATCAGGAAGTCGATGGGATCGGCCGGTACGCCCTTCGTTCGGCAAGTCGTTCGCAGCTTGGCCGCAGCGACGTATGTCGAACGATCGACGTCGAGGAGGGGAAACGGCTTCAACAAATTCACGAGGCGATCAAACTGCTTGGGCGATCGTAGTCCATCCAGCAGTTCTTGAAGGATGCTGCCGAGGAGAAACAGACGGTTATTTGACTCAAGGTGGGTGCGAAAGGCCTGAACGTAAACATTCGAGTGATTGACCCGAGGACGGCGGAGGACCAACGACCAGACCGAAGTATCAACGACGAGATTCACGATCTCGGCGATCCTTCTTGTGGTCCCAGTCCTTTCTGAAGTCAAACGTCCCGAAGGATTTCAGAAGCCTACGCTGGCGCCGACGCTGGATAAACTCTTCCAACGCGACCGTGACAGTCTCCTTTTTGGTGCGGAGCTTCCCGATCCGGCGCGCCTGTTCGAGCAAGGAGTCGTCAATGGCGAGGTTCATGGGCACGACCACCCCGTGTGTAGCCACTACACACAGAGTAGCGAATGGTAACGGGTGTGTCAAAAGCTACGATCTCGCCATGCGCTATACGCCATATGCTATATGCTCTTGATGTTAGTTGCCTGCGATCCGAATCTGCCAACCCACGGAGGACCTTGAGGCATTATTGGCCATTAGACGTTCGAATAATCTCTACGAGCTTCTCGACTTGAGGTCTTAGGTCCAGTACAAACAAGTTTGGCTCAGCCCGAGAGACTTCGCGGGCGACCTTCATCTTATCAGCGTCATCCCTAACTTCTCCTGAATCCGTCACGTAGTGCCAAATATGTTCATAGGGATCGGGGCTCGCCAGTTTTTTCGCTTTCGCACATATGGCCTTTATAGCTGGCTCCATCAAGTATGGGGCGACGTAGTTTTCTATTTCTCGACCTTGTGTTACCCAGGCAAACCCAGGTCCTTGGTTAAACTCATCAACAACTCTCTTCTTCGTGCTATTGATTGGCTCGTCAGCTTTTGAACGGTCACTGTCGATGACAATAGTGATGTGTCGATTCAATCGACGGAGAGAGATGAATTCTTCTACTTCTGGATCGTTTGCAGTCAAATGACTCAATAGGCGTCCGCCATAAAACAGGATGGAGTAATGGAGCCCTTCCTTGAGGGCTGGATCTACCGCATGGATCCAATGGTTAATGTAGATTCGGTCGGATGGACCCTCAACCCAGATCACACTATTTGCCTGCAACAGGTCCGAGGGACGATAGCCAAGATCGGAACATATGGATGACTTGGCCTTGTCGGTGACGGCGGGTTCAACTATAGATACGCCAGACTCGAGCCGAACATGGAAAATAGCGGCCTCTGGAAGATCTAGAAAGTGTGCGGAGTGGGTCGCAATCAAGTATTGGTTTTCCATCTGCTCGTGCAAGTATCGGATCGGCTTCTTTTACAAGAGAGGATGCAGGTGGATCTCGGGTTCCTCGATACACACGACCTGATTTCGAATCACTGTTGCCGCCACGGCCAGAATTATTACCTCGTGTATGCCCATGCCCAGAGAGGTCAGGGGGAGTACATTGTTATCCTTGTGCACATTAATCGAATCGTGTCTTTGGTGTCGGGTACTTCCAAGTTGGTTTCGGGATCTCCGACGACAGATCGTACGAACTCGGTTATCTGATCAAATCTTTCTCTGAGGTCCTGTCTGTCATAGGGGGATGCTGGAGCCTCGAGAGGCGTGCGATGAGACCGAGCCCACTGAAATCATTCTCGTCATTGCCTGCACTGCCAATCTTCCTGATGGCCGGGATCAGGACAACTTTTGGCGAACCAAAAACTACTGGGCTGAGCTTTTGCAAGGTCTCAGGGAGTCAATCCCATTCTTAGTTGAAATTGCGAAGCGACATCCAGCGTGGGTTGCGCCTGTTTTCCGTGGACATGGGCTTCTGGTGGTCTCCGGCCTGACAAGCGGCCTCCGCATTGGCCCCAGGAGCAACGATCGTCGTGCTGTCCATACAAGCCCTTGGCGTTTTGGGGTCAGGCAATCCGGGCTTCGGTCACAGACTCACGCTGGCGTGCTCGCTGCACGGCGGCCTGGAGCTGGGGCACATGTCGATAGCCTTTGATGCGCCGCAAGCGCGGCTCGATCGCGAGCACGGCACTGGCCACCCAACGGTATTTTTGATCAGACGTGCGCCAGCGGTCCACGCGATCAGTCAACTGGCCTCCTTGGGACAGCAGCGACTCCAGACAATTCGTCGTCTTGAGGCTGATGCCCAGCGCGCTGAAGAGCCCCAATCGATGCAGCGTCAACGTCTCCTCCAGCCCCTCGTCCAGGCTGGTCGCCGCGGACCGGTTGATCGTCCCTAGCTCGCGACGGAGCTGCAGCAAGGCGGCCTTGGCTTCGGGATAGGTCGGGCGCTCGTACGCCTGCTGCAGCCGCCGACGCCAACTGGCCTGCTGGCCTTTCGGCAGATACCGCACCACGTTCTCCCGTTTGTGCCACTGACAGCGTTGGACGACGGCTTGTCGGCCGAAGACCGTCTGAATCGCCTTGCGGAGCCCCTTGGCGCCATCAATCACCCAGAGCAGGCCCTGGTCGGTCCGCAGGCCGCGCTCCACCAGCTCCCGCAAGAACGCCGCACAGACCGCTTCGTGCTCGGTGGCGGTCTGGACCAAGCCAAGGATCTTCTTCTCCCCCTGCCGCGTCACACCCAGCGCGATCACGAGGCTGTCCTCGGCGAACGTCTTGCCGTCCAGGAACACGACGCCGATCTCCTCCCTGTCCAGCCGCCGCTCACTCAGCTCCTGCAACGCGCGAGCACTCGCGCGAATGAAGCGGCGGGAGATGCTGGAGGGGCTCAAGCCGAACGCCTCCGGGACCCCTTCGGCGCACGCCTCATACCGGCGGCAGCTCAGCCCATGCAGCACCTTGCGGAACAGGCCTGCGTCGGCCGCTCGCGGTTCGCCCAGGGCCTGATAGGTTGGCAGCGGCACCTCCGCGTTCCGCAGGCGGTCCCGCACCCGTGTGTAGATGATCGGCCGTTTCTGATCGAGCAGATAGACGGCGCCGCGCTGCTGACTCCAGCGGACATACCCTGGTTGTCCGCCCGTCCGGTGGTCGCGTTCGCCGGCCAGGTTGGTCACTTCCGCCGCCAAGACCTCTCCGACCGCCTGCAGGCCCCGCGGAATCACGGCCTGAATCAGGGCCACCAGACTGTCCCGGTCCTCGAGGGCCAGCATCGTGGCCACGTGGCGGCGACTGAGGTCACGGACCTTGCCTTTGCGGCTGATTCGGACTCCGTTTCTCATGAAGCGGCTCCTTTCGTCGGTGTGAGGTGGTGGTTGTCTGATCCACGATCACCGCACAAACCACAAAGGCAGCCGCTTCGTCAATTTTCAACTAATCCTGGCACACGCTCGGTCTCAGGAATCCAGTGTTGCTGAATCGCACCACCTGTTTGGTCTGTTAGAGCAGTCCATAACCGGTTCCATTATGATGCACGAGCACATTAACCGCGTATAACTCCTGTACTATAGATCCCCGTAGCTCAGGACGGTTGCCACGAGTCGAATACGGAAACCAAATCAAGTCTGTTCTTTGCGTTAGGGTGTTCGATCCCAGAACCGCCTCCAAATCTTTATAGGAACTGAATGTTTGTTGAGCTTGGTTTTCAGGCGTTCCAAGAGGTCGTGATACTTTCCACCTTTCCGATCGAGTCCAACGAGAAAATCGATCTGAGGAGGGTTGACGCTCTGATTAAACTCTAGCGGACCAATTCCAAACTGAGATGGGTTATTGGAAGTGATTGACGTGATGAATTGCTCAAAGCGATGCTTCAAGAAGAAAAGCAGGTTTTATTTGCCAGAGTTATTCTGGCCAATAAAGAGATTGATCTTACGGAATGAGCCAAGCTTTTGAACTGTGGCCCCAAAGCTTGTATATCCTGCGATACCAAATCCCTCGATGAACATATTGGGATCCCCTCAACTCAAGTCATTATGAACACCCGAAAGAGTTTCCCAAGCAGAATGGTGTCAGACAGGCGACAATTTAGCAACCGTCTATGTAGCGAAGTTGCCCCCATACGTTTTAGGAAGGGCCCCCTGGAGGTCCTCCTGCAGCCGTTGCATCTAGCCCTCCGCTCCTTGTCCATCTAGTGCGCGGTGACGGGTGTGGGCTCTACTATGCGCATCGACCGAGCGCCACCAAACAGAACTTGTTCGACCCGGAGCCATCTGATTGAACATGGCGGCGGGATAAGACCCACTGGTTAATTGGTTAGTTCGATCAATCTTGGCGCGGGGTCTGCGAGCACAGAGGCCGCACCCGCCGCCTTGCCATATTCGTTCTGAGGGCGAGCCTTGCGCGGGCACTATAAACACAGATGCTCCTTCCAAGCTTGCTCGCTTCAGTTCACCGAGGGGAGTGGCCTGGTTGATCTCCCCATTGCGCGCGTCCACCGAGCACTGAGATATAAATGATCCTCCCAAGCTTGCTTGTGTGCTCCTAGGAAGGACACCCCTGTCGGTCCGACTGCGTCCGTCGAATGAGCACCGCCCTTGAGTTAGACTTCGATTGATTTTGTGTGCGCGTTCCGGGAGCACCGGACTGACAGGGGTGTCCTTCCGCTCTTTTATGATAGGATGCCTCGCATGAATGCGGCCATGAACCTGCTCTGGGCGCTGCTCTCTGCCCTCGGCGCCATCGCGATCGCCTTTGTGACCGGCCTCATCAATCCCCATGAAAAAGTGAACGGTCTCTGGCTGGTCGTCGCGGCGGCGTGCATCTACGTGCTGGCCTATCGCTTTTATGGTCGATGGATCGCCCGACGGGTGGTCGAACTGAACGACCAGCACGTGACGCCGGCGGTGCGGTTGAACGACGGCGTGAATTTTCACCCCACCAACAAAGTCGTCCTCTTCGGCCATCACTTCGCGGCGATCGCCGGTGCAGGCCCGCTGCTCGGGCCGGTGCTGGCGGCGCAGTTCGGGTTTCTTCCCGGCTTTCTCTGGCTGGTGATCGGCGCGGTGCTGGCGGGTGCGGTGCAGGACTTCATCATCCTCGTAGCCTCGATGCGGCGCAACGGACGTTCGTTGCCCGAGATTGCACGCGACGAGCTCGGCCTGGTCACCGGCACGGCGACGGGGGTGGCCGTGCTCTTTATCGTAGTGGTTGCGCTGGCAGGACTGGGCTTCGCGGTGGTGAATGCGCTGTACCATAACGCCTGGGGCACGTTCACGATCGCGATGACGATTCCAATCGGCTTCCTCATGGGCTTCTACCTCCAGAAGTTTCGCCCCGGCGCTGTGGCGGAAGTGTCGGCGATAGGGGTGGTGCTGCTGATTGCGGCAGTGCTGTTCGGGCGTGTGGTCGCGCAGTCGTCCTATACCTGGCTTTTCGAATTCGACCGACTGACGCTCGTGTGGCTGCTCGCCGGCTATGGCTTTCTCGCCTCCGTGCTCCCCGGCTGGATGCTCTTAGTGCCGCGCGGGTATCTCTCGACCTTTATGAAAGTCGGCGTGGTGTTCCTTCTCGGCTTCGGGGTGATCCTCATGGCCCCGACGATTGAGATGCCGCGCGTGACAATGTTCGCCGATGGCGGCGGGCCGATCATCCCCGGCACGCTGTTTCCTTTTCTGTTTATCACGATCGCCTGCGGAGCGATCTCAGGCTTCCATTCGTTGGTGTCGTCCGGCACGACGCCGAAAATGATCGAGCAGGAATCGCAGGCGGTGGTGGGATATGCGGCAATGCTGTTGGAAAGTTTCGTCGGCGTGATGGCGCTTATTGCGGCGTCGGTGCTGATCCCCGGCGACTATCTGGCGATCAATACGATGCTCTCTTCCGAGGCGCTCACGGCGATGGGCTTTGCGCCCTCACGGATCTCGGACCTGTCACAGCTCGTCGAAGTGGATGTGGCGGGACGACCGGGCGGTGCTGTTTCACTCGCGGTGGGAATGGCGGCGATATTCGCGGCGCTGCCTGGGATGTCCGGCCTGATGGCCTACTGGTATCAATTCGCGCTCGTGTTCGAGGCGTTGTTCATCCTGACGACGATCGACACGGGGACGCGCGTGGCACGCTATCTCATTCAAGAGATGGCGGGGCGGGTCTATACGCCGTTTCGCCGGATCAACTGGTGGCCTGGCGTGCTGCTGAGCAGCGGGTTTGTGGTGGGGGCCTGGGGCTATCTGATCGGGACCGGGAGCATCTCCACGATCTGGCCGATGTTCGGTGCGGCGAATCAACT
>CAZZPI010000136.1:5357-6767 GCA_964655865.1 uncultured Nitrospiraceae bacterium | reverse complement strand
ATGCTTCTATGTGGTTGCCCAATGTATCGGGGGACTGATCGGCGTGATCCTGGCAGCGTCAGCGATCGGCATGGCGGTGGCCCACCCGGCTGTGAATTATGTGGTGACCGTGCCAGGAAATGACGGCCCCGCCATCGCCTTCCTTGCCGAAGTCATGATCTCGTTCGGGCTCATGTTGACGGTTTTGTTCGTCTCCAACCACAGGAGGCTCGCCCCGGTCACCGGCCTTTTTGCCGGCTGTCTCGTGGCGGCGTATATCAGTCTTGAGGCACCGCTCTCTGGGATGAGCATGAACCCCGCCCGCACCTTCGCTTCGGCCGTGCCGGCCGGCATCTGGACCGCCTTCTGGGTCTACCTCATCGCCCCGCTGCTCGGCATGTTGTTCGCAGCTGAAGTCTATGTACGAACGAAGAGTCTCCAGCAGATCTATTGCGCCAAACTGCATCACCAGAACGCCAAGCGCTGCATCTTCCGGTGTAACTATCCCGCTCTGTTAGCCGTCGATCAACCCTCTATTGTCTCCATTCCACCCCGGCCAACCCTCTCTCCAAGAACTCCAGTCTGAACTCTGCCGAGCTGCGGAAGACGATCCCAAAGGCCTAGTCTCTGTCTCGTCCGTTGACCCGCGGCGTTGCAGTCAGCTACAAGCGAGGTCATGCGTCGACGACGTCTGTCCATGCTGGTCGGTCTAGTTGGCTGGCTGGCGGTAGCCTTCCCTGCAGTCTGTCAAGCCGCAGATGAGGAACCCGCTCGACCCGCGCCCGCACCAGCAACTTCGCAAATCTTCCGGGCCTCAGACTGGAGAGGCGGGACCGACGTCGCGTTTGAAGGGTGCAAAGCCAACTCGGGCGAATACAGCCTCTGGGTCTATGCCGCCGGCGACAAGTGCGGCGTGCCGCGCGAAGAGGCCGACCGGGTCGTCATGTTTCGCCAGCCGCTTCCCGGTGTCTCACCGATTCGAGCCACCTCGCGCTTGCCGGAAGGCCGATATGCCGTCTGGGTGTATGGAGCGGGCGATCCGGGGCATCCCTGGGTGAACTTGTGTGCGAAAACTTGCGTGAAGGGAGAACTACCCTCGGCACCTGGCTGGGTGCTTCTCGGGCGGATCGAGGTGCGGGAGAATCATCAGCTCCTGCTGAAATCATGGGAACAACCGGACGGTCACCAGCTCTACTTGCAAGCGCTTGTCCTCTCCGCGACCGATGCCAAGCCGGACTGGGCCCCGTGAAGAGCAAGTCTATCGGCCAAACAACGTGGCTATGATCTTCTGGGCCGCGCTCATCACCTGCTTGCGGTCGGCCTGGTTGGCTGTAATGGTCTCCAGACGCGCATGCGCGTCCGCATTGTCCGGTTTCAACTCGATCGACGTGCGAAGAGACTCGGTGGCGCCCGTCACATCCCCCTGCACCA
>CAZZPI010000136.1:0-5347 GCA_964655865.1 uncultured Nitrospiraceae bacterium | reverse complement strand
AGCCCTAAGTCGGCATAGGCTTCCGCGTCGTCTGGATTCAGGCGGGTGGCGGTCCGGAGGGCAGTCGCCGCCGCCGTCCAGTCGCCCTGTCCCATGAAGCCGAGCCCCAGCCAGTAATACGTCGCGCCATCGCCTTGTCCCAGCCGAAGCGCCTGTTCGAGCGCTGCCACTGCGCCGGCATAATCGTGGTAGTCCAGCAAAAGAACTCCGAGATCGCGGTAAGCCTCGATGAAGCGGGGGTTGCGCTGCACGGCCAGGCGATACTCCTCAGCCGCGCCGTTCAAATCGCCTCGATGATGAAGGGTTTTGGCCAGGCGATAATGAGTCTCCGCGTTGTCACCCTGGAATTCGGGCGACACCCGCAGAAGCTCTCGCGCTCGACGGAACTCCGCTTCCAGATCTTCTTCGGTCGGCCCGACTGAGGAATTGGCCATGCGTTCGACAGCGAAGGAACAAGCGCGGTTGCAGTCTGCGACGCCGATCTGAATCAGGAGGACAGGAACAGCGATCCAGTGGAGCATAGGAACCATGAAAAGATTCTAGGAGAGCCATGCGACCGCTTGCAACGAGGCTCCCGCATGCTCCTCTAGAACTTCGCCCGGTTCCGCGCCGGGGAACGGCGCTCCGGCAGTTCTGTCTCGCTAAACGGATTCCGTAGGTAGACCTGAAACGGCGGGTTGGTGGATCGGTAGGCGGATCAGAAACGTCGTGCCCTTCCCTTCTTCACTTTCGACGGCGATCTGGCCTCCATGCGCATCGATGGCGTCTTTGACGATCTTCGTGCCCAATCCCGTGCCACCGGCTTTCCTGCTGATCACGCGGGTCGTGAAGAGACTGTCGCGGACCTCGGGAGGCATGCCCTTTCCTGTGTCTTGGACGGTGAGCAGGATCGACTGCGTGTCCGGGTCCAACCGGCCGCGGATCGTGATAGAGCCGAGCGGCGGAACTTCCGGAATGGCATTGTGTACCAGGTTGTAGAGCGCCGAATAGAGCCGGTGTTCGTCGGCCATGATCGGCGGCAATGCGTCAAGGCCTTCGACCCGCAACGTGATCCGTTTTCCGTCGGCGAGCACGCGCAGAGACTTCTCGACGCTTTCAGTGACCTTGGCGATCTGGCATGGGTCGAACTTGCGCGGCGCGCGCGTGATCGCCACATAATCGGCGATCCCCTTCATGCGACCCTGGATCCGTTCGGACGTGTTGCGCAGCATCTGAATGACTTCGTTGCATACGTTGTGACTTTCCTGGGCACGAACGGCTTCTATTTCGGGCAGCTTCTCGAACAGCTCGTCGATTTCATCCGCAAGGAGATCCGTTCCCGTGACGAGCGGCATCAGCAGATTCTTCACGTCGTGACTGATCTCTCCCAGGAGCCGGGTGATCTCGTTCTTCACCTCGTTCTGCTCCAGCGCCTTGGTCACAACCGATTCGAGTTGACTGGGTTGGAACGGTTTCGTGATGAAATCGATGGCGCCTTCTTTCATGGCCTCCACGGCCAGCCGAATCGTTCCGTAAGCGGTCAGAATGATCACCGGCAGATCCGGCCGGCGCTGCTTGATACGCTTGAGGACTTCGATCCCGCTCAGCTTCGGCATCGCGACATCGAGAAAAACGAGATCGAAGGGGTTCGCCTCCAAGACGGTGAGCGCGGCCTGGCCGTCATAGGCTGAGGTCACTTCATGTCCCAGCGAAGCCAGGCGATCACAGAGGCTCAAGACAATGTCCGGCTCGTCGTCAGCGACAAGGATTCGAATACCCATCGTCCTCCCTCGGGTCACAAGTCCGTCGAGAAAACGAGGACAGGCTACGTTTTCACAAGGACCGTGTCAACGGCATAATGGACGACTGGGATTCCAAACCGTAGAAGCTCGGTGTCGGAACAGCAACGGCGCCACCCTGTGCAACAAGGACGTCGCCCCAGCCAAGCGGGCATGCGGCTGGCGGACTTTTCCGATAGCGTGATAGGTGACACCGGAAAGTGTTCGGCGAGACTTCTGCGTTAGGCTGACCGATAGGAAGGGGAAGTACTATGTCTTTCGGCAGGACTATTCGGAACTTGTAAGGTCGGATAGACGAGTGTGGGCTTGCGCCAATAGGGGAGTGGTGCTTGGCGCTCCCTCGACAGGCTCGGCTATTGCGCTGTCGAGGGAGCGCGGAGAGATCAAACGACTTCGATCACGAGGTTGGTCAGATGTTCCATACCCAGGCAATCCAGTATGCAATAGGCGCGATAGCGGGTTCTGCCGTTTTCGCCCGCCTGAAATTCGATGCCGGCCTTCTTGTTCAATACCCAAATCTTTCCCGTTTCTTCTTTCCACCCATCTTCCGCTTTAATCGCAATTTGATGGGTGTCGCCGATGGCGAGGCTGGTCATATCTTCACTGAATACGAAGGTTACCTTGACGAGCGTGCCCTTGGATACTTTCAAGGGGTTCTTGGGCCCATACAAGCGACCTTTGTCATCGAGAAATCCTTTCTCGTTGACCCGGATGGTGAATTCAACGGGCGCTTGGTCGCCCATGCTTGCGTAGGCGATGCCCTGACCGACGGTCAATAGGGCAAATGTTAAAGCGGTCACTGCCGCGCTGATATGTCGTATTCCTCGGTTCATGGTCCATGCCTCATGGTTGTGTTCGTGATGGAATGAATGAGGTTTTGCTTTCATGGTGGCCTTACATGCTTGCGGGCAGCGCGAGTGGCAATCCAAGTGCTGCCTCGCTCAGCCGATTACGTTCGGACCGATGTGGGCAAGATCCTCTAAGTGCTTGTTAACCTCGGTCTTGTGGACTTTTAGTGCCTCGGACGTGTGAATACAATCTTTGTCGCAGGGTGGAGCGCCGGCGCCATGATGGAATTCCGAGCACGCCGTCACATTCATGCCGTGATGGTCGGGGTTTCGGAACACGTTCACGTCAAATTCCACCTGCCGATCCTGTTTTAGGTGCGGGCACTCCAGATTGATTGATACATGAGGCATTCCCTTTTCCATTGTTCATCCCTCCTTTAGCCGTGGCGATCACTTTGCTTCTGTACCAATTTTCTCGCGGTTCCGCGGTGGGAGCCATTCCACGTTGGGTGGGTCGTCTGCCTGAAGACTGTCATCCGACAAGTTGACGCAGGTCATACCTATCCGGCTCCGTTCATTACTTGAACGCCGAAGCACACAGCAGACATGCAGTTAGGAGGTGCAGATCGCCATCCTTGACCGTTAAGGGAGCCCTGGCGCACAGGGGCCGAATCATTCTGCTGGAGTGCACCAGGAACACAGCCTGTTGCGGAGAAGGCCGGAGAGGTTTGTTCGCCATTCTCCGGGACAGGGGTATGCCGACGAATGCTGCACAAGTGACTCACTTGTACTCATATGTCCTGCTCGTAGGTTTTTGGGCAGGCTCGTGGCTATCAGTAAGAGTAGGCATGTTAAACGTTGAAGATAATCGACGGGCTACGCTCGGGAAGGGACAAGTAGCGAACAATCATCGGGCCCGGCGCTCACCGCGAGACGGGACCGGCGCCGCTCCTTAGATAGAGCGATGCGAGGTGTCGGGCCTTGGTCTGAAACCTTTGCAGGTCTGACCAGGATTCCTGTCGCCGGAGTAGAAGATAACCGTGGAGGAACCGGGAGAATGAATCGTCCCAGGCGTCTTCCGGCATGCTGGCAAACTGTTGAAAGGCTATCGTGCCGCGATTGGAATTCAGAATCTCAGAAGCTCATAAGCCGGGACTGCACAGGCTGCAGGCGGTGCAACAAAGTCATCGCACAATTCAGGTGGGCCTCCTCGACGCAGCAAGCAAAGATGCGAGGTTTACCGGAGCGCCGTGCCCGGCTTACTTATTGGCGTGATCGCAATGGGGAGAGAATGGGGAGAGATGGAATGGCTAGACTGTACGTCGAGTTCCTGGGCGCTGCCATCAGCCGCCAGGCGGGTAGCCGCCTGGCGGACTCTCTGGGCCACCTGCTAGTGAAGAATTCTAGCGGCGGTTGGCCTGGTCGCGTCGACAGCTTTCTTCTGCCAGCATCCGCTGCCCTGCACTAGCATCCTTGGGGATGCGCGCCATGCAAGCCTCAAGAGAATCACCCTGAGTCCCTGAGGCCGCCCGGTCGTTGCTCTTCGTTGTGGCAGTCCCGACAATAGACGTCCGGAAGACCTCATCCCGTCTGCAACTCTCTTCGGCGATTTGTCTCATACCAGGAGAAGCGCCCAAGGCAATTCTGGCCAAGCAGGCTTGTAACGAATCGCTCTGAATCACTGGCACTCCAGCACCGGGTGCCGTGGAGGCTGCGCCTGCACCGGATGCCGGACCTGCGCCCGAAGGACCCATCGTTCCCTCAGTTGCACACCCTACTACCACAAGGGCAATCGCACTGGCCACGCTGAATAGAAGAACCGATCGCTGTAGCTTCACAATGTTCCTCCCTGTGTGACGCAAAAGGATAACCGTTCAACGGGGCCGATCCTACACTCTATGCCTTGGCAGAGCAAGACGGTCTCATGCGCTACCGAATGGTCATCCAAGAAACTAATTCCCGCCCTGTCCAAGCGTTACGGCCCGCCTTGAGGAGACTTGCGGTTGGCGGTGCCTTTCAAGTCCATGTCGAACAGGACCGGGCTGTCGGCTTTCTTGGGGTCGAGTCGGATCGGCATCCGGTCGGCGACAAGTTTGACCAACGGAACGGCGACGATGTGCGTGGCCTTATCCGAAGGATTGGAATAGAGCGCGAGTCGGACACTCTTCGGCCGTGTGCTGGGCGTCAGTTGAGGCATGAGATCGGCCCCCACGAAACCCACCACCATCCCGCTCCCGTCGGCAAGCTTGTGGATCTCGTAAGCGTTGGTCGCGGGAGGCACCCGTTCCAACGTGATATCCGGACTTTGCGTCACCAAGGCCATACCCAAGGACTGTGGGGCGATGAAGCCGAAGCTCCCCGTCGGCGCTTGCGAGAAGCGGGTCCCCGAAACGGCGGCGCTGAGCTCGGTCACCCCGTTCTTGGCCCGCAATTGCCGCCGCAAGTCTGCCTCGTTCCCGGGCGACTCGACGAACACCACCGCCGGCGCGGCTTTCTCCATAGGCAACACTTCCGTCTTGCCTCCTCGTGCCGCGTCGAGCGAGGTTGGAAGCCAGCTCAGGAGAACCAGGCCAAGCACGGTGAAGCTGACACAAGAACGGACAGGCTGTCTTAGAGTCGATCGTTGGATAGTGTCAGGCATAGGTCCGTATGCTCCTGGAATGGCGAACTCATCGGAACAGGATTCTAAAAAGCTGCGTCTCAAAAATCAAACAGGCTGGGCGAGAAGGTGATGTCAAGCCGCTTGTGTAAATTGGCGAAGGGTGCGCTGGCGCCACTCCA
>CAZZPI010000135.1:0-6801 GCA_964655865.1 uncultured Nitrospiraceae bacterium | reverse complement strand
CTTTGAGCACCGTGATCTTTATGTCCCCTGCCCCGAAAGATTTGATCACGCCGCGGACCCGCACCGCCGCGTCCGAGGGCTGCGATTCCATGACGTTCACCTAAAGACGATGGCCGGTTCAAGCCGCGCCAACTTCGCAATGCTGATGATGGCCGAGAACATGCAGATCGACACTAAGGCTATGAGCACCAGGACGAGCAGGGGCCAGGTCTCCGCGAACGGCAGCGCCCCTTCCCGCGCGGCCAGAAAGCCAAACAGCGTGGCGAGCCCGATTCCGAGGCCGTACCCCGTGAGTCCGACCGTGAAGGCTTGCAGCAGAATCATCCGCGCGAGCGTGAACGTGGAGGAGCCCATCGCCTTCAATGCGCCGAACTGCCTCAGGTTCTCGACCGTGAAGAGATAAAAAGTTTGGCCGGCGATCGCCATCCCGACGATGAACCCGAGCACGATCGTCGTGCCGAAGTTGATCCCGATGCCCGTGTTCTTGAGCACCCACCCGATCGTCTTCCAGCCGAACTCTTCCCCGGTGAAGGCCCCCAGACCGGTTTGATCGCGGATGCGGCGGGTGACCTCTTCGGTCGCCACACCATCCTTCGCCTTGGCAAGAACATACGACAGAGTGCGACGCTCTCGCGGCACGTAGCGCAGCGCGCGCTCGTACGTCGTGTACACGACGGGGATATTTTGGAAGCTCTTCTGAGTCTTGGCGATGGCCACGATGCGGGCCCGCTGATCGTTCAGTTCGAACACAGCTCCCACCTTGATGACGTTCGGACCGCCCATGCGCTCCACGGCCCATTGATCCACGACGATCGCGTCGGGTGTGCGCAGATCCTCGATGCGTCCTTCGATGACGTGGGCGGGGCGCCCGATGAGGGTGGCTGGTTCCAGCCCCACCAGCGCGATCTGATGGTATTCCCCGTTCGCCAGTCGCGCGCGCAGCAACCCCTTGTAGAGGGGCACGGCCCATTCGACTCCGGGGACGCTTCGGACCCGATCCACTGCGGTATCCGCGATCGGTTTGACCTCTTCCACCTGCGCAATGTTGGGATCGGTCACCCAAATGGGGACGTTCACGTTGCTGATCGCAGATTGGGACCAGACCATGAGCCCCCAGAAGATCGACCCCTGCTGCACGATGAGCATGACTGCGAACGTCAAGCCGCAGAGCAGCATGAGGTACTTGGCCCGGTCACCGAACAGCATCTTGAGCGCGACGTAGTTCATTCGGTGGCCTCCGGCGTTTCCTGATGATCCGGGGGGAATCCCACGACTTGAGGCTGCTCCGGCAGGGCGACCTGATCGTGGCGGTGGAAGAACAACGTGCAGAGCTTGGCGATGGGACACCCGTGGCTGAGCGCGACCGTCCAGAACCGACGCACATGCCGGCCGTCGGCTTCCTGGTCCTCGTCCATAAGGCGAAAGGGACCAGGGAACGGTTTCGTAAAGGTAATCCCTCGCGCAGCGAATCGTTCAACCAACCCTTCGATGAGGAAATCCAACACGTCCCCGCACCACGTGAACCGGCGTCCGTCTAGCGACTGGTCTCCTGAGGGGAGGATCTTCGCCTGGCGCTCGGCCAGATACTCCTGGAGATCGAGGCTCACCGATTCGGGAGTCGCATTCCGTTTGTGCTGCTCCATGCTGCATGACTAGAGCAGAGACGATGCCATCCAGGCAGCCATTCCACAGTGGGCCCGGAAGATTCTGAAAATGTGGGAAAGGACGTGATTGGAGCGGGTGTCGGTTACGAGACTATGGAAAAGAGAAGTGCCCTGCTATGGGCAATCGCTCGCCGATGTGCCAAGATGCGGGCATTGTTTTCGCTTCAGGCACCACGTTTTATGGTGCGAGGGCGATGGATGCCGAGTTTCTTCATGCGGTGCTGGAGGGTGGATCGTTTCATTCCCAGACGCGCCGCCGCCCCGTAACGGCCTGCCAATACCCAATTGGTCTGATGCAGCGTGTCCAAGATGTGGGCTCGCTCCGCTTCGGCGAGCGTGCGAGGGGCTTGTGCGTCGCATCCCGCTTGCGCGTCAGGCCCCAATTCATCGATGACGAGGACAGGGCCTTGAGTGAGGATCACCGCCCGCTCGATGAGATGCTCGAGTTCCCGCACGTTGCCCGGCCATGAGTAGGTGGCCAAGGCCTTCAACGTCGCGCTGCTGATGCGGGTCACGCGCTTGTGATGTCGCGCACAGTACTTCTTGACGAAATGGCGGGCCAACGCCGGGATATCCTCGAGCCGTTCCCGTAACGTCGGTATGCGGATCGGAAAGACCTTCAGACGGTAGAACAAGTCGCTCCGAAAGGTTCCGGCCTTCACGGCTTGCTCCAGGTCGATGTTGGTCGCGGCCAGGACGCGCACGTTGAGCCTGAGGGTCTGCGTACCCCCCAGCCGTTCCAACTCCTGGGCTTCGATCACGCGGAGAAGCTTAGCCTGGAGCTCAAGCGGAATCTCGCCGACCTCATCCAAGAAGATCGTGCCGCCGTTCGCCAGCTCGAACCGGCCGACCTTCCGAGCCGTGGCGTTCGTGAAGGCGCCTTTTTCATGGCCGAACAATTCGGACTCGATCAGCGTCTCCGGCAGCGCGGCGCAGTTCACTCTGATGAGTGGTTTGTCTTTTCGGGGGGAGAACTGGTGGATTGCTCGTGCCACCAGCTCTTTTCCCGTGCCGCTTTCGCCGAGAATCAGCACGGTCGAGTCCGTGGGAGAGACTTTTTCGATGGCTTTCAGCGTCCTCTGCAAGGCCGGACTTTCGCCGACCAGTTCCTTGAAATCTACTGAGGCGCCGATTTCGTCCCGGAGATAGACGTTTTCTCGTTCCAATTGCTCCTTCAGGGAGCGGATCTCTTCATAGGCGGTCAGGTTGGCAATGGCCTGTGACAGGTGAAAGCCGATCTGTTCTGCGAAACGGAGATCGCGTTCTGAAAATGCGTTTCGCCTGTGGCTTCCGATGGCCAGGAATCCATACGGGGCTCCTTCGAGGATCAAGGGACAAAGCATGCAGGACAGGATGCCGACCGATTCGATGTAGGAACGCTCGGGAAACCGCTCGTGATTGTAGCCGGTGATGAGGAGCGGTTTTCCGGTTGCGACGATCTCAGCCGGTGCCATGCGCTCGAACGGGAACAGGCGAAGCTGATCAAGGTCGATATCGACCCCCTCGCGATAGACGATGTCAAACCAGGGGCCCTGCGGCATTTGGACGAATCGCACGAGCCCGGTCATGTCATGACGGATGACGCGGCGGAGAATGTCCCGAATCGCCGGCATAAGCTGGTCGATCGTCATGGTACCGACGAGGACGCGGCTGTTGATCGCCATGAGCGCGTCCCGCTCTTCGGAGGCCAAGACGCTCTGGAGCACCGGTCCCAGATGGACGCCGAGCTGTTCGAGGAACAGCCGATCCGCTTCACTGAAGGCATCAGCTCTGTCAACGACAATGGCGGCTATGACCGCGACCGTGCGCGAACGTTGGTTGTCGGATGGCGTCGTGATGGTCAGCGGCGCGGCGATGACGGAGGCGTTTTGGTAAGGTTGGTTCTTCAGAACCACCGCTTCAGCCCAGGATGAGGCGGCCAAGTTGTTTTCCAGGATTGCTCGGCCGCGTGCGACGATGGCTTCTTTCATCGTTCCCTTTGCTGGAAGTTGTCCGATGACGAAGCCGGGGGACTCGGGATTGGTCAGAAGATCTGAGACGGGAGCAAAGGCCTTTGCCGTTTCGCTATAGAGATAGAAGCCGACGAGATCGCACGGCAAGAGTTCGCGAAGCTCTCGACTCAACTTGCGGTCGAACTCGTGGAGCCCGTTGCAGCCGATGAGTTCGTGGATGATCCGAAAGTGGTCAACACCTCGCGGAGCGGTGCCCATATGTGGGCACTGTAGCATGGCCAGAGCTGATTAGGAAAGCTGCTCCGGAATGTCCTCATTACTGCTCGCTGGCCGATCGGGCCTTGAGCGCTTCCAGCCGGTGTCTATCGAGGCTTACATGCACTGACTTCTCTTGCGTCACGATCACGGCTCCTGCCGCTTGCCCCTTCGCCTTCTTCACCCACTTGCGTCTTGTATAGATAACCTCCCCTTTGCCGCTCTTCTTCATGTCGCTATAGAGCAGGGCCAGGGTCGCGGCGTCTCGAAGTGTTTCAGGCGGAGGGTCTGTCCCCTTGACCAATCGCACGACGACATGCGAACCCGGCGTTCCCCTCGCGTGCAGCCACAGATCATCGCTCTTTGCGAGACCGAACGTCAGCTCGTCGTTTTCTCGCGCGTTCCTCCCGACAAAAATGGGAAATCCATCCGAAGACGTGAAGCGTCGGAACGGCCCGCGGTGTTGCACCCGTCGTTGTCCTGGACGTCGGAGAGACGTTGACCGTTCAGTTGACGTCGGTTTTGCCGCCGGCGGTTGCCAGTTCCCATCCTGGACAGCTTGAACCTCTTTTCGCAGTCGAGCGATCTCCGTCTTGGCTTCGTCGATCCGCGGGCGCAAGGCCCTGTCAGCCATCAGGTACTTTCGGTGTTTCTTGAAATAGTCCTCCATATTGGCTTGAGGAGACTTCGTCGGGTCGAGCGGAATAGTCACCTCCGGCAAAGCTTCATCGAAGTAATCCACCATGGTCAATACCGACTGGCCCTTGGCGATCTGACCAAGATTGGCTTTGATGAGTTCGCCATAGCGCGCATAGCCCCTGTATCTCATCGCCTTATCGAGGTCCTGCTCCAGGGCCTCGAGACGCCGACCCTCTTTCTTGATAGCCTTCCGCAGGGAGACGAGGCGAGCCCGCCGTCGCTGCTCGCGCGCCACTTGTTCATCCAACAGGCGGTACCGGGCTTCGATCAGTCCGGACAGGCTGCCGGAGCAGATCGGCTGTGTGTCCCCCTCTACCGAGGATGCTGATCTCGCCTGCTGCCGCGGTCCTGCCGCCGGTGGCTGATACGGTCGCCCGATTCGATCCTGGTTACCGCCGAGAGTCGCCGCCACGTCGCCGTCTTGATCCACGAAGAGGATATCGGCTTTCTTACCGATCAGCTCCGCGACCAACGAACAAGGGCCTCCCTCGGCATGTAACGACAGCTTGACAATTCGATCGTTGTCCACTTGCGAGATCGATTCAATCCGAGCTCCTTGAATGCGGGCTCGGAGAAACTGACAGAAGGCCGGTGGACTGGGTGGGCTCGGAAGGGGAGCCGTGACCAGATGAAGCCGGGCGGTCTCCGGCGTCACACAAACCAACAAGCGCAGGGTATTCCCGGGGCGACGGATCTCCCAAACGATCGTGCGGGGCAGAGGTTGGGAAATTTTTTGGATCCAACCCCCGGTCAGCAACGGCGCCACTTCGTCGACGACCAGCGCAATTTCTGTTGGCGACAGTGCCATGATTTGTTCCTACCTTATCCCTCGTTCGAGGGGAAACCATACGGTCCCAAGCTGGTCATTATAGCCGCGAGCTTGTTCCCAAGCCGGGGAGTGCGGATTCCACCGAGGGTCATCTGCCGGAACCTAGCATTTATCAGCAGGTTGGACCAATCACATTCTTGTCAAGCGACTTGTCGAGGGCGCCTCGAAAGTAGACGGAAAGCGGCATCCTCGTTGCTTCCTTTCTCGAATGCATAGCGGAGAGCCGGACAGAGTGCAAGACAGCGCCGGTGATTCCGCAAGTGGTTCAGGAAAAGGAGGCTCCCATGCGGTGTTCACGTTGTAACGGATTGATGGTGTCGGACAATTTTCTGGATATCAAGGAAAGCAGCCAGCCGATGTGGATGAAGGGCTGGCGCTGCGTGTCCTGCGGAAACGTGGTCGATCCGCTGATTCTCAAGCACAGAATGGCTCAGCAGTCGGTCGCCGGCAAAGTCCACGTGCAAGAAGTTCCAGTAGACACACCCCAACCCGCTGCGGCGTGAGTGGGGTGACGAGGAGGCCACCGTGCTTCGATCCGCGCAGGTGGCTCCTCACGAATGTCGGCGGTTCAATGCCAGCCAACCCTTCTCACGGCATTGACCGCCGAGTTCAGTCGGTCGGGTTTGTCTTGCTTGGATTCGTCGTTAGGATGGCGCCCTCCTCGAGCCCTCAAAGTCGATAGCGGGCGTAATTGTAATCTTCATCAAAGCCGCTTCCGTTTCTCCTCGGTAGCGATCGCAGCGTTTCCCGCCTAACATCAACGTCGCTTCTCGTTCCGGGGCTTCCACTGCACTCGGGAGTGGGGGATACGGGAAAGTGTCAAGTAAATACACTGCCGAACGTCTCATCATCGTGCCAGTCCATCGTGGATACCAGATGCGGATCGTAGCTGAGAAATGATGTTGTCACAATTCGTCACTCCGCAGCTTTGAATGTCGGGGATCGGGGAGATCTTGTTTCGGGCTCTCGTACGGTCTAAAGTCCGGGCCCATCTCGTTGACGTGGCTTGCTGAAGGCAAACTGGATGGATTGTTTCGACCACGCGTCCCTTGAGCGATTGTTGAGGGAGTTACGACGGTCCATGCAAAGACTTTTGATGGACCTCTGCGCTGAACTTGATCATACGTACTCTCCAGGGGCTCTTCGCTATCGCCTACCGGTCTCCTTGTTCAGGCGGCTCGGAGAGGAGTTGGCGCCGGAGACCTTTTCCGGATGGAAGGTGGTCGGGTGGGTGGAAGCGCTGAACGACCTGGTGTACTTCCTCGACGTCGAGCGTCAGTTCGCTGCTGAATTGGAGCCTCGAGTGTTTGCAAGCCAGTTGTTGGCCGAATGTGAGGAGCGACTCTACGAGCACAGCTACTTGGACGAGTTGTTTCCGCTGCGACGTCCGGATCCGTCGGGG
>CAZZPI010000134.1:0-6806 GCA_964655865.1 uncultured Nitrospiraceae bacterium | reverse complement strand
CACGTACGGATCACGTATGCGGCGGTTCGGCAGATTAAGTCAAAGCGTATCAGTTGCTTGAGCAATTGACACACCCCAACTGGAGCGTCCTCTCCTATGGAGCCAACACCGATTTCATCCCAGCCACCCAGCTTGCGCTCGGGAGGCTCGCCGGATGCAGTACCGTTGTTCCACCACAAGCCACGTCTCCTCTCTTTCAATCCCCTCTCGGGGCACCGTTCGGGCCTTCGGCGATGTGAGTCCGTCCGGATTTCTATTCCGGCTCGTTTCCTTCGCCTAGTATGCCCTCTGCTGACTTCTGCCTGCCGATGGGCGCGGATTGCTCCACGCTCAGTTCGCCAGTTCGCCCCGCGAACAGCAGGCAGCTCTCCCGGGGTAAGACACGAAACGGTCGCTGCGTAGACGCCGGATTTATAAAACACACCCCGAAGCAGATGGAGGACTTCGTGGTCACGTGCCCACTCGTCCCGGATGTGTCACACCTCGTATCCGGTTCCTGTTCGTCGCCCCGCAGTTTTGCGTTGGGCTTCCTCCAGACCCCACCTCGCGGTGACGCCCTTGCCCTTTCGCTAGCCTTCGGCTCTGCGACAACCTGGCAGGAGGACTTCCACCTCCCTAGCTTCGTGCCATGCCCGGCACACACGCTCGGCATCAGCGGCCGCGCGAAGCGCCGTCCGCTGCATGCCGTTGTTCGGCGTCCGCCAACGGCTCACTGATCGCCGTGCCTCGTGGCGTGGTTAGCGGTCAATGGCCGCCATGTGCGCCTCGTCGAGCCGCTCGCCGGCGGCCGGCGGGAGGTTGTTCAGCCGCTCGATATGTTCGGCGCTCAGCTCGATACCGTCGGCGGCTGTGTTTTCCTCGACGCGCGCGACCCGCTTGGTGCCCGGAACTGGCGCGATGTCATCGCACTGCGCGAGCAGCCAGGCCAGCGCGATCTGTGCCGGAGTTGCACGCGCCTCGCGGGCAACGGCCTGGACCTCGTCGACGATGCGCAGGTTGTGCTGGAGGTTTTCGCCAATGAAGCGCGGGTTGGTCTTGCGCCAGTCGTCGTCGGAGAGCTGCTCGGGCGAGTGGATGTCGCCGGTGAGAAATCCGTGGCCGAGCGGCGACCAGGGAACAAAGCCGATGCCCAGCTCGCGCAGCAGCGGCAGCAGTTCGACCTCCGGCTCACGGCTCCACAGAGAGTACTCGGTCTGCAGCGCCGTGACCCGGTGCACGGCGTGGGCCCGGCGAATCGTGGCGGGGCTGGCCTCCGACAGCCCGATGTAACGGACCTTGCCCTCCGCGACGAGCTCGGCCAGCGCACCGATGGTGTCCTCGATGGGCGTGTTCGGGTCGACCCGGTGTTGGTAGTACAGGTCGATTTAATCCGTGCCCAGCCGCTTAAGGGAACCCTCGATGGCGATACGGATGTTCGCCGGGCGACTGTCGATGGCGCCAGGGCCGCCGCCGGGGTGCGAGACGACGCCGAATTTCGTGGCCAACACCACACGGTCGCGGCGGTCCTTGATGGCCCGGCCGACGATCTCCTCATTTGTGAAGGGTCCGTAGATTTCGGCGGTGTCGAGGTGGGTGACGCCGAGGTCGAGCGCTCGGTGGATGGTGCGAATCGACTCGGCGTCGCTGCCGGCTCCGATGTTGTAGTAGCCCGACATCGTCATGGTGCCGAGTCCTATGCGAGAGACGTCGAGTCCACCGATCGAGATGTGTTTCATGGCAATATGGCTCCTTTCTTGACTGGTACCCGTGGTGTCTTCACTTGCACGCCGAACTATTAGGTCTGCTGCGGCCTATGCGTGCTGCATAGCACGATAGGTTCAGATCTCCATTGCGGGGGAAGTCTACTTGTACATCCAAGACTTATTCGAGATTTCGTCTTGCTTCGCCTACTGGGATAGACTGCGAATCCTGCAGTCTATCCGGCTATCAGCCCGCGGTATATCCCGGCCACTCATGTGGCGTAAGAAGCGATGGAGCGCAAAGGAGGAGCAGCGGCAGCAGCTCGGTTTGGCGGGCGCGACCTCGGGACGAGCGGGTCGCGCCAGTTCCACTCTCCTCTCTTGGATTGTTATGGCGAGAATCTACGGGGGCCGGGGCGGTCGGCGGGAGCGACATTGCGGGCGACGCTCGCTGATGTGCGAAGCGGGAGCCCGAGCAAAACGACTGGGACATCTTCCTTTCTGTCGGGGGCCCGGCTGATCCCCGACTGCGCGCGTCCAGCGAGCACTCAGATAAAGAAATGGCCCTTCCGAGCTCGCTGGCCTGTTCCCATTCTGGGACTGGTGCCCGCGTTGGCTCTACTGCGGCCGTCGAGGGAGCACCTCCCTTAAGTTGCAGATTTGATTAACCGAGGGTGCGGCCTCCGGGAGCAAAGAGCCAATGCGGGCGCCAGTCCACCAACCTCTTGTGTGCGGGTTCCGCGAGCAAAGAGGATTGCTGGGGTCACGCCTGCTCCTTTCGGGCTCCGGAAGCAAGGAACCACCCAACTGCTCGCACACCCTCCTCACACATTAAATCGAAAATACACTACATCCCCTTCCTTGATCACGTAGTCCCGTCCTTCGAGCCGGAACAGTCCCTTCTCCCGCACCTTCGACTCCGACCCGCAGGCGATGAGATCGTCGTAATGATAGACCTCGGCGCGGATGAAGCCGCGTTCCATATCGGAGTGGATTTTGCCCGCGGCTTGCGGCGCGGTGAGTCCTTTGCGGAGGGGCCAGGCGCGGGATTCAACTTCGCCTGCCGTAAAAAAGGTGATGAGATTGAGGAGATCATAGGCGACCGCCATCAGTCGCACGAGCCCTGATTCCTTGAGCCCCATGTCTTTGAGGAACGCGGCACGATCTTCTTCCGGCAAGGTCGAGAGCTCAGCTTCGATTTGGCCACGAATCAGCACCACGCGCGCATTCTTCTTTTCCGCCAACTCTCTCACGACGCGCACGTACGGATCGTCCTCCTTCACGCCTTCCGCGACGTTCGCCACAAACAGAATGGGCTTGGCCGAGAGCAGTTGACACTCATTGAGGATGGCCCGCTCATCGGCGGTAAAGGGATAGTTCCCGACCCACTCGCCCTTGTCGAGCAGCTCCGTGAGCTTTTGCACGACCGCGAACTCTTTGGCGGCCTGTGCCTCCCCCGACTTCACTTTCTTCTCCAGCCGCTGCCGGCGACGGTCCAGCGTTTCCAGGTCGGCGAGGATGAGCTCGGTTTCGATCGTCTCGACGTCGCGTTTGGGGTCCAGCCCGCCGCCCACATGCACGACATCCGGATCCTCGAAACAGCGCACCACGTGCATCAACGCATCGACTTCCCGAATCTGGCCCAAGAACTGATTGCCCAGCCCTTGCCCGGTGCTTGCGCCTTCGACCAGCCCGGCGATGTCGCGCACTTCCAACGTACTGAGCGTCTTCTTTCTCGATTTGAAAATCTCGACGAGCTTGTCTACCCGCGGGTCCGGCACCTGCGCGATGCCGACGTTCGTCTCCACCGTCGAGAACGGATAGTTCGCCACGACCGCTCCGGCGCCGACGAGCGCATTAAAGACCGTCGTCTTCCCCACGTTCGGCAACCCGATCATTCCACAACAAAGCCCCATCTTTCCTTTCCTTTTTCCGCTCTCACCCTCACAGGGGTGACGGCAGCGATCCGAAGCGGGTGGCCTGACTCGTCATGACTGCGCGCGTCCACCGATCACTTTCCGAAGTGAGGGATGCGCGAGCAAACGACGAGTCAGGTCGCCCGCCTACAACTTCTCTTCTCCACCTGCCACTTCTCGTACATTAAATTGATTCATCGCCGCCGCCACCCCTCGCTCAATCACGCACTCCACCGCCGATACCGCCCGCTCGACCGCCCCTTCGAATTGCATCCGCTCGTCCCCTGCTACCGGCTCCAGCACGTAGTCCGCCGCATCCAATCCCGGCGCCGGCCGGCCGATGCCGATCTTGACTCTCACGAACTGGGGCGTCCCGAGCGCCTCGATGATCGACTGTATACCCTTGTGGCCTCCATGGCCGCCGGCCTGCTTGACGCGGATGCGGCCCGCTTCCAGATCCAAGTCGTCGTGGATGACGATGAGGTGTTCAGGAAAGAGGTGATGCTCGTCGAGGAGGGCTTTGACGGGCGGGCCCGACAGGTTCATCCAGTCCAGCGTGCCGGCCAACTCGACCGGTTCCCCCGCGACGTGTCCCATCCCGCGGAGGGTACCGCCCCGCTGCCTTAGGCGGACGGCCCAGCGCGCTGCGGCCTGTTGCAAGACCCAGATGCCCACATTATGCCGCGAGTTCGCATAGGCGGCACCCGGGTTGCCCAGTCCGACGATCAGGCGCAACGCTACTTCTTCTTCTCGGCTTCTTTCTTCTCAGCCTTGGGGGCTTCCTTGCCCGGCGCAGCGGCTTCCTTTTTCTCTCCGGGCTTGGCCTCGGCCGCGGCAGCCGGTGCGGGGGCCCCGGCCGGGGCCGCGGCGGCAGCTTCTGCCGCCTCGGCAGCCGCCTTCCCTTTGGCCAGCACTTCGGGTTCCTTCGCGCCCTCCGGCCCGACCGCCGCGCTGGTCAACAGTGCTTCGAGCTTCGCTTCTGACATAGGCGCGGCGACGCTCACGACCATCTGGTCCGAGTCGTCAAGGTATCGAATCCCCTCTTTCTTAGAAAGTTCTTTTATATGGATACCCTGACCGATCATCAACGAGGAGGCATCCACCTCGAAGAAGTCCGGCAGGACGGAAGGCAGGCATTCGATCGAGAGCTCGCGCAGGTTGTGATGCAGAACCCCGCCCTCCTTCACACCGGCCGGCTGGCCGCCGATCAGCCTGACGGGGACCTTGACCCGAATGGCCTTGTCCATCGTCACTTCGAACAGATCCGCATGCAACAAGTCGCTGGTGACGGGATCGACCTGGAAGTCCCGCAGAAGCGCCGTGCGCGTGCCCCTGGACTTGGCGCCGTTTACGCTCAACGTTATCAACGCGGTCGCCGCGACGTGGGACCGCAGAATCTTCAGCAGATCATCGGGATGGGCGCTGAGGAGAAGACATTCGCCCTGCCCGTACAGCACGGCCGGGACTCGCCCCGCCCGTCGCAGTTGGCGGGCGGCACCCTTCCCGCTCTGTTCTCTCACGTCCACCGTCAAATCGAATTTCATAGTCCCCCTCGCTCACTCTGAGTGCTACGCAAACAAGGAACTGACTGACTCATCCTCGTGTATTCGCCGGATCGCTTCGCCGAGTAAGGGCGCAACGGATAAGACGCGGAGCTTGGGACAAGTCTGTTCTTTTCCTCGTAATGGAATCGTATTGGTGACGATCACTTCGCTGATGCACGACTGCTGCAGCCGTTCCAACGCCGGCCCCGAGAGCACGGGATGGGTGCAGCCGGCCAGTACTTGGCGCGCGCCTTGGTCCGCACACGCCTGGGCGCCCTGCACGATGGTGCCCCCCGTGTCGATCATGTCGTCGAAGAGCAGCGCGCTCTTGCCCTCGACGTCGCCGATGATGTTCATGATCTGCGCCTGGTTCGGCCCCTCGCGCCGCTTGTCGATGATGGCCAGATTGGCCTGCAACCGCTTCGCGAAGGCCCGCGCCCGCTCGACGCCGCCCGCGTCCGGCGAGACCACGACCAGATCTTGAATCTTTCGCTTCGTCACATAATCTAACAAGACCGGCATCGCGTAGAGGTGGTCCACAGGAATGTTGAAGAACCCCTGGATTTGCCCCGCGTGCAAATCCATCGTCAGCACGCGGTCGGCCCCGGCTGTCGTGATCAGGTCCGCCTGCAACTTGGCCGAGATCGGCACGCGCGGCTGATCCTTCCGATCCTGCCTGGCGTAACCGAAATAGGGAATAACGGCGGTAATGCGGTTGGCGGAAGAGCGTTTCAACGCGTCGATCATGATCAGCAATTCCATGATCGAGTCGTTCACCGGCGTACAGCAGGATTGCACGACAAAGACGTCGGCCCCGCGGACGTTCTGTTCGATCTTGACGCGAATCTCTCCGTCGCTGAAGGACGAGACCGTCGCCTCTCCCAGCTTGATGTTGAGGTAGCCGCAAATTTCTTTCGCGAGCGCAGGGTTGGCAGTGCCCGTAAAGAGCATCAGTTCCTTGTTCATCGCACCCCTCGGACGTTCGTGGACGTTAGTGCAAGAATCCTGAACTCGTGAATGGTTCGCGGTTCGGCAGGGTCCGGCGGGCCGCGTCGTTCGACCCACCAACCTCGTTCAGAGCGCGTAGTCGCAGAAGCCTACCAAGGAACTTGAACTCTATCGAAAAGCCTGTCGAATTGTCAACCAAGAGCGGTGGAGCGCGACCATTACATCGGCTCCGGTCGAGGCGGAACATCCAGGGTCGGGACGACCTCGACCAGGTACCGGGTACCGGAAAAAGTGGCGGCGGCCCGTCTGGCCCGCTCTTCATCGCCGAACAGGCCGAAGACGGTGGCGCCGCTGCCGGACAAAAGCGCGGCCTCAGCGCCTGATTTGGAGAGCCGGTCACGAATTTCCTGCAAAATCGGGTATTGTCGAAAGACCGGCCCCTCGAAATCGTTCCCGGCCAACGCGAAGACCTGGCTCCATTTGAGGATTGGGGTATGTTCGATCTCACGCATCGAATCCGACAGAGGGCGAGCTTGGTCCCTGCTCCGCGCCAATTCCAGATACGCCCATTTCGTCTCGACCGGAAATCCCGGATTCACCAGGACGACCCAGCGCCGACTTTCCATCTGCCGGGCGCTCACCGCTGCACCGCGTCCGGTCACGCACGCGGTGGGGGCTGAGAAGAAAAAGGGGACGTCGCTCCCGAGCTCTTCGCCGAC
>CAZZPI010000133.1:0-6811 GCA_964655865.1 uncultured Nitrospiraceae bacterium | reverse complement strand
ACCCGCAGACGATCGCGGTGATCCGAACTCGGGCGGAACCGCTGGGAATCGCCGTCCAGGTGGGCTCGACGCGGAACATTGATTTCGCCGGCGAGCGGTTGTGCGGGATCCTGCTGCAGTATCCGGCAACCGACGGCTATGTCGGCGACTTCAGTGAGCTGGTGGAGCGGGCCCATGCCCACGGAGCCTTGGTGGCGGTTGCCACGGATCTCTTGGCGCTGACCCTCTTGCGTCCGCCGGGTGAGTTCGGCGCGGACATCGCCGTCGGGTCAACTCAGCGGTTCGGTGTCCCGATGGGGTTCGGTGGGCCCCATGCGGCGTTTCTGGCGACCAAGGAAGAGCTGAAGCGCCAGATGCCGGGACGCATCGTCGGCGTCTCGAAGGACGCAAAAGGGAAGATCGGGTATCGGCTGGCTCTTCAGACGCGCGAGCAGCACATCAGGCGGGAGCGGGCGACGAGCAACATCTGCACCGCGCAGGTGCTCCTGGCCATCATGGCCGGGATGTATGCGGTCTACCACGGCCCCGACGGCTTACGTCGGATCGCTCGCCGCGTTCATGGACTCACGGCTGTCCTGGCCGAAGGGCTGCGGCGGCTCGGGTTCGACGTGGGACCGGGGATCTTCTTCGACACGCTCCGTATCCAAATGACCAACCGTCAAGCAGACGCGATCATGGCCCGCGCGATCGAGCGGGGCGTGAACCTACGCCGCTATGACGACGGCGCAATCGGCCTCTCGCTGGACGAGCTCAGCACCCCTGCCGAGGTGAAGACGCTCATCGAGATTTTCGTCGGGCACGATGAGGTCGTCTATACCGTGGAGGCGCTGGCCGAAAGGGTGGATACAGGCCTTCCGGCCGCGCTCGCCCGGTCGAGCAAATTTCTCACCCATGAGGTATTCAACCGGTATCACTCCGAACACGAGTTGCTCCGGTACCTGTCTCGTTTGCAGACACGCGATCTCTCGCTTGCGCACAGCATGATCCCCTTGGGGTCCTGCACGATGAAGCTGAACGCAAGCGCCGAGATGCTGCCGGTAACGTGGCCCGAGTTCGCCGACTTGCATCCCTTTGCGCCGCGCGAGCAGGCACGGGGGTATGAGGAGCTCTTCCGTCAGCTTGAGGATGGGCTGACCGAGATCACGGGATTCGACGCGGTGTCCTTGCAGCCCAATGCGGGATCCCAGGGCGAGTACGCAGGCCTGATGCTCATCCGCGCCTATCATCACAGTCTTGGCGAGTTTCAGCGCAATGTCTGCCTGATTCCGGTCTCGGCGCACGGCACCAACCCGGCCAGCGCGGCCATGACGGGGATGACCGTCGTTCCAGTCGCCTGCGACCGCGTCGGCAATGTCGACGTGCAGGACTTCGAGGCCAAGGCTTCTCAACATCGGGACCGCCTGGCCGCGGTCATGATTACGTATCCCTCGACGCACGGCGTCTTTGAACCGGACATTCGGCGTATCTGTCAGATCGTCCACACGCACGGGGGGCAAGTCTATCTGGACGGCGCGAACATGAACGCGCAAGTGGGCGTGTGTCGCCCTGCGGATCTAGGTGCAGACGTGTGTCATTTGAACCTCCACAAGACCTTCTGCATCCCGCATGGCGGCGGAGGGCCGGGAATGGGCCCGATCGCCGTGGCACGGCATCTCGCCCCGTTCCTGCCTGGCCATCCGGTGACGAAGCTCGGCCATGCCCTCGCGATCGGCCCTGTGTCGGCCGCCCCTTACGGGAGTCCCAGCATCTTGCCGATTTCCTGGGTGTATATCGCGCTGATGGGTTGGGATGGCCTGCGCAAGGCCACGCAAGTGGCCATCCTCAACAGCAATTACATGGCCAAGCGGCTCGAGAAGCACTACCCTGTCTTATACGCGGGAGCGGGCGGCTATGTGGCGCATGAATTTATCCTCGACCTGAGGCAGTTCAAGGAGGGGGCCGGGATCGAAGCCATGGACGTTGCCAAGCGTCTGATGGACTATGGATTCCACGCGCCGACCGTCTCGTTCCCCGTCGCCGGCACCTTGATGATCGAGCCGACGGAAAGCGAATCCAAGGCGGAAATGGATCGCTTCTGCGATGCGCTGATCCGGATCAGGGAGGAAATCCAGGAGGTCATCGAGGGGCGTGCGCCCCGCACCGGCAACCTCCTAAAGAACGCTCCCCACACGGTCGAAGCCGTCACGGCTGCGGACTGGTCTCATCCCTACAGCCGTGAGCAGGCTGCCTTTCCCGCCCCCTGGGTGCGCGAGCGGAAGTTCTGGCCCAGTGTCGGCCGCATCGACGAAGCCTACGGCGATCGCAACCTGATCTGCACCTGCCCGCCGGTCGACAGCTACCTCTCATAGTCATGGGCTTGCCTTGCCCTGAACCGGCCTAACATGTAAGCTGCCAACCCTACGAGTGACCGGCAAAAGGACCGACGATAATGATGAGCCATGCGAAGGTGGCGCTGCTGGGGTTCGCCATTGCCGTCTGCGCGGATGGAATCCTGTGGGCGAGCGAACCCATGAAGGACGCATTCAACCAGCCTGTGGGCCGCCCGATCGCCGAAGTCGTCGCGCTGGTCGGAAAAGTCGTAGTTGCTCGGGCTGATGAGAAGAACTCCACGCCGCTTGCCGTCAGTGACGTGTTGTATGAGCGGGACCGTATCCTGACGCCGGCTGCTTCAAAGGTCAGGATCCGGTTCGCCGATGACACGATGGTGACACTCGGAGAGCTGACGAGTCTTGAGCTCACGACGGCAAAGGTGAAGATCGGAGCTAAGGAAGGTCGTCACGTAACCCTGACGATGACCTCCGGATGGTTCCGTTCGACGGTCCAACGGCTGATGGAGGGAGAGTCCTTCATCCTCCGGACGCCGACCGCCGTGGGTGCGGTCAGAGGCACCGAGTTCGGAGTGGTGGTGAAACTCGACTCAACCGGAGTCTTCGTCAAGCAGGGGAGGGTGGTGGTCAGCCACCGAGACGCGGCCGTCCCGGGTGAGGTCACTCTAACCGACGGAGACGGTACCGACGTGGCGGTGGGCCAGCCTCCGACGCCTCCCAAGAAATGGGGAGCGGCCAGAATCAACGCGCTGATGGACGCCACGACGATCCCGTAATCCGTTCGTCCCCGTCAGGCTTTCATGCTCATTTCTCCAGATTCGGTGAAACGAGCCACGGCAACTCGGGCGAGGGGCCGAACGACGCGAGTCATCGGCAGGTGCCGCCTGTCGCCGGTTGCACTGAAGGCACCGGCGTCGCCGGATGGCTCAGAAAAAACTTGCTCATGGCACGAACTCGATTCCTCGGACTCTTTATCTCCATCGGCTGCCTGGCGTTGACGCTCCTGAATGGTCTCATGCCCTTGTGGGCTGCCGGCTCACCGGTCTGGCAGGTCCAAACGGTCGATCCGAAGGTCGGGGATGAATTCCCGGCTGGGACGCGCGTGCGCCTTGCGGTCGCCGGGGCCTCATTTGTCGTGCCCGGTGAGTGGAACGGGAGTGTTCCCGAGGACGGGGGAGTGGTGTTCTTGACCGCGACGACCGCTGTAGGAGTCGGAATGGTGTTCGAGTTGGCGGACGTGACGCCTGACGGCCTGCGCGAGCACCTGAACACTCCCCTCCCTCTTATGCATGGGCTCGTGTTCGAGCCTGTGGGTGAACTGGAGAGCGGTTCAGGGAGGATGGAGCGGTCCTACCAAAGTGAAGCCTATGCGGGAAGAGCGCTCGCGGTCATGGGACCGGCTCGGACGTGCGTGTTGTACTTCGTGTTCGGTTCGCCCCAGGAAACGGCGGTCCACCGGCAGGTGTTGGCCCAATTGGCAGATTCCACCGTCTTCGAAGTCCGACATCAGCCTGGGTCTGAGCGCGACTCGTAGGTGGGTATGCCTGGGAAGCGACGACGTCGCATCCTCATCGACACGGACCCCGGCGTCGATGACGCCCTTGCGATCGTGCTGGGGTTCCGTTCGCCTGAGGTCGAGATCGTCGGCATCACGACGGTCTCCGGCAATGTGACGCTCGATCAGGCGACGCGTAATTTGTTTCGCATCCTCGGTCTTCTCGACCCTCGTCCCTTTGTGCCGGTGGGGCGCGGAGCCTCCTCGCCCTTGGCAATTCCTTTGATGACTGCCCGGACCGTGCATGGACCGGACGGCCTTGGCGGGCTCGATCGCTTCACCGATCGCCGAGGCGTACCCCGCTACCCCAATGTCACGGTGCCGAAAGTCTTACCGACGGCGATCGACCTGTGGGAAGAGCTGACGAGGCAATTCCCGAAGCTGCTCACCTTGGTGACGCTTGGGCCGCTGACCAACCTTGCGCAGGCCCTGGAACGGAAACCGAAGATGGTCCGCCAGTTCCGGGAAATTATCTGCATGGGCGGGGCGGTCGAAGTACCCGGCAATGTCACGGCCACTGCGGAATTCAACTTTTGCGCCGATCCCCATGCCGCTCAGCGGGTGTTCGAAGCCGGTCTGCCGCTTCGGCTCATTCCGTTGGATGTCACCACTCGCGTGACGTTGACGCGAGCGGAACTGCGTCGATTGGCACGGGCCGGTGGTGACCCGCTCGGCCGGTTCATGGACGATGCAACCCGAAGCGTGCTCGATTTCACGGAACGGGTGGAAGGTCGAGCCGTGTTCCACTTTCATGATCCGTTGGCTGTCGGTGCTGCCATCGATCCGAGCCTGGTCCATTACGTTCCGGTCGCCGCCTCTGTGGAGACCACCGGGCGGCTCACGCGGGGAATGATCGTCGTCGATCGTCGCGAACGAACGCACGTATCGAAGCCGAACGTGCGAGTCGCGATGCGGGTGAAGGCCAGGCGATTTCTTCAATTGTTCGCCACACGCATATGCCGGGGATCATTGTCATAGGCTCGACGAATGTCGACTTCACGGTCATGGTGGACCGCTTGCCACAACCGGGCGAGACGGTGCTGGGGCACGAGTTTTATCAGTCGCTGGGCGGCAAGGGAGCAAACCAGGCTGTGGCGGCAAAAAAGGCTGGAGCCGACGTCTTGTTTCTTACCAAGTTGGGGGCCGACGCCAACGGCAAGCTGGCTCACCGCCGGCTTCTCGCTCAGGGTTTGCCGCCAGCGGGCCTCCTCACCGATCTTAAAGCTCCGACCGGCGTTGCGGTTATCATGGTGGATGCGCGAGGGAACAACCAAATCGCGGTCGCTCCGGGAAGCAACGCGGCTTTTTCGATCAAAGGTGAAATCCGGCCGGCCTCCCGACTGATGGCAGGCAAAAGCCTATTGCTTGTCCAACTTGAATTGCCGCTTCCAGTGGTGATCGAAGCCCTCAGGCTGGCCAAGGCCAACAGGTTGACGACCATTTTGAATCCTGCGCCACCGGTCCCCTTGACTTCGGAGGAATTGAGATTGGTCGACATCCTCACCCCCAACGCAAGAGAAGCTCAAGCGATGGCCGGTCAGCAGGATCTCGAAGAAGCCACCCGAGTCCTCCTGGCAAAAGGCGCGCGTTGTGTGATCGTGACAATGGGAGAGAACGGCGCCTTACTGGCCCACGGCAGGAAAATGAGCCAGGTGCCGCCGTTCGAGGTGCAGGTGGTCGACACTACGGCAGCGGGCGATGCCTTCAATGGCGCCCTGGCCTGTGCGGTGGTCGAAGGAGAGCCGCTCGAGAAGGCAGTCGTGTTCGCCAACGCAGCCGGCGCGCTGGCAACCACCAAACGTGGAGCGCAAGAGTCCTTGCCTACGCGAAGAGAGATCGAGGGCCTGATCCACGAGCAACGGCGTTTCTCCTGAATTCCTTATCTTGTGGCTCCGGTGTTTCGGCAGCAGAGTGACCCATCGCATCGTTCAGGAATCCGCACTGAGGAGGACCCGCGCATGAATGGAGTCTATCGGCGAGACTTTTTGGTCCGGTCCGGTTTGGCCATGGGCGCCACGCTGCTGACGGGTGCCTGGCCTCGGTCGGCTGATCCTGCTGATCCAAGAACGCCGATGAGCTTGAAGGAGTCTTGGGAGACCGTCCGTCGACAATTTCCTCTCTCGCGTGATTTTGTGCACATGGCGGGGTTCTTTCTGGCATCACACCCAACGCCCGTCCGGGCGGCCATCGAGCAGCACCGGCGAGGCCTCGACGCGAACCCGATCGGCTATTGGATGGAGCACGCGGAGAAACTGGAAGCCGGGGTGCTTCGGGCTGCAGCCGGCTATCTGGGGTGCGAGCCGACGGACATCGCGCTGACCGACAGCACCACGATGGGGCTTGGCCTGCTCTACGGCGGGCTGATGCTGCGGGAAGGCCAGGAGATCCTCACGACGACGCACGACCACTATTCGACGGAGACTGCGTTACGGCTACGGGCCGAGCGGACCGGCGCGATCCTGAAGCAGATCGCCCTCTACGAGAACCTCAAGACCGTCTCAGCGGCGGAACTCGTCGAGCGACTGGTGAGGCACGTGCAGCAGCAGACAAGGATCGTGGCCGTCACGTGGGTCCACTCCAACACGGGCCTCAAGCTTCCGATTCGGGAGATCGCCCAGGCGTTAGGCAGGATCAATCAAAGTCGAGCAGACGCGGACCGCGTGATCTTATGCGTCGACGGCGTGCATGCCTTAGGAGTGGAGGACTTCAGCGTAGGTGAGGTCGGCTGCGATTTCTTAATCGCGGGGACCCATAAGTGGATGTTCGGGCCGCGTGGAACGGGCCTCGTGTGGGGGCATCCTCGCGCCTGGCCGATTACGAAGGCTGTGATCCCGACGTTCAACGAGGAAGCCTACCGAATCTGGATGAAAGAGATTCCGCCGAAGGAGCTTCCAGCATCCGTGTATATGACGCCCGGCGGGTTTCATTC